>NZ_QSPK01000020.1 GCF_003436425.1 Eubacterium sp. TM05-53 | reverse complement strand
ATGCCATGGCTAGAGGACTTGAAATTTCCTAGGGGTTATCAGATGGGTACTCACAAAAATTAATACATTTTTTGATAATGTTGTGGTCTTTTTGAACGGAATGATGTATTATAGTGGTACAAAGTAGCATATTGTGTCATAGAGTGGGGGTGAAGACACATGTTCATGGGGGAATACGCGCATAACATAGATCGTAAGGGGCGATTGATTATGCCAGCTAAGTTTCGTGAGGAACTAGGTGAACATGTTGTCGTAAACCGAGGACTTGATGGATGCCTGTATGTATATACGGTAGAGCAGTGGCAGCAAGTGTATCAAAAGCTATCAACTTTGCCTTCGACAAATAAGGATGCGCGTATGTATCAGCGTATGATGTTGTCAAAAGCAGCAGAATGTGAAATGGATAGTCAGGGACGAATTTTGATTCCATCCTCTTTAATCGCCTTGGCTGGACTTGAAAAAGAATGTTTGATTATAGGTGTCGCCAACCATTTGGAAATTTGGTCTAAAGAGCGTTGGGAAGCTTTAGAAGAAGAGCAGAGTGCATCTTTTGAAGAGGCAGCGGAACACTTATCAGAAATTATGGGGTAGTAATGAATGGAACATATTAGTGTATTATTGAATGAATCGATTGACATGCTACAAATAAAAGAAGATGGGATCTATGTAGATTGCACACTAGGTCGAGGGGGACATAGTAGTGAAATCTTGAAACGTTTAACAAGCGGACATTTATATGCGTTTGATTGTGATCAAAATGCGATTGATGAAAGTACACCGCGTTTGCAGGCAATAGGGGATAATTTCACTTTGATCCATTCTCCATTTGAGAATTTAAAGAGTGAACTTGCCAAGCGTGGTGTTACTTTAGTAGATGGAATATTTATGGATCTTGGTGTATCGAGTCCACAATTTGATGATGGCCAAAGGGGGTTTAGCTATCGTTTGAATGCGCGATTAGATATGCGTATGGATCAGTCACAAGAATTAGATGCCTATGCAGTAGTAAATACGTATGACAAGGAGGATTTGATTCGTATTTTAAAACGTTATGGTGAAGAGCCATTTGCGGTAAAGATTGCCAATAAAATCTGTAGTGCCAGGGAAAATGCACCGATTGAAACGACATTTGAATTGGTGGATGTCATTAAATCGGCATTACCGGCAGCTGTTCTAAGAAAGAAGGGGCATCCGGCAAAGCAGACGTTTCAGGCAATTCGCATTGAAGTAAATCATGAATTAGAGCAGTTAGAAACCGTATTACAGGATGGCTTAACGATGTTGAAGCCACATGGAATTATGGCAGTAATTACATTTCATTCTCTAGAGGATCGAATTGTGAAAGAGATTTTTAAAGAGGTGGCCGTTGCCAAAAAGGTAAATAAGCGGTTGCCACAAGTGGGGACAGAAAATTTAGAATATCAGCTGGTGAATCGAAAGCCGGTTTTAGCAAGTAGTGAAGAATTAGAGAATAATAATCGTGCGCACAGTGCCAAACTAAGAGGGATAGAGAAGAAAGGATGATGCATATGCAGAGAAGTTTTAGATTAACAAGGGTACTTGTTTTAACTTTATTTGTGTTGTCTGCGGTCTTCTACTTCGTATCAAAAACATATGTAAATTCAATGAACATTTCGCTTTCTGTAGAAGAGTCACAATTGAGTGATGAAATTGCGCAGAAAGAACAAACTGTTGAAGAGCTCCAAAATGAAGTCAATACATTACAGGAAAAGGGCAGACTGTTAGGAATGCTTGACAATCAGGTCTCTGATAATGAAAATAATATATATGTAATGAATGACTAGATGGAGTGGTGATGTATAATGTCAGTTCGAAAAAGTAATAGAGAACTGTTAAAAATGATTAGTCGAATGACATTAATTGGAACATTAGTAGTAGCTAATGTTCTTTTCACTATGGTGAGCCATAAACATTTATGGTCCCAAAAAAATGCATTGGACGAAAGAATTGCGTCAAGTATTGTTGAAAAAACAGTCACAGCCAAGCGTGGAACGATCTATGATCGAAATCATACGGTGATTGCCCAACAAACACAGGCCTACACAGTCGTGGCTTATTTGGATAAGGGGGTTGTGGATGTCAATGGAAATCCCAATTATGTCAAGAATATTTCATCAACAGCTAAAAAACTAAAGAGTGTTTTAGGGGATGAAGTCAATGAGAAGGCGTTAGTTAAAATCATGAAGTCGGCTAAAAAGGCGGGTAAGTCACAGACCGAACTTGGTTCGGGGACGAAGCGTATTAAAAAGTCGTTGATGAAAGAAATCAAAAAATTAAAGATTCCTGGTATTGGCTTTATTGATGCGGTATCTCGTTATTATCCGGCTACGCCATATTCTTCAAATTTAATTGGGTTTGCGGCGTATGATGAAGATAAACAATCGATTGAGGGTAAGCTAGGTTTAGAGCTTTCTTTAAATGCGTTATTAAAGGGAAAAAACGGAAAAGAACAATATCAACAGACAGTGGATGGATCGAAGCTTCCGGGTACGACAAAAGTGATTGAACAAGCGAAGAATGGTAAGGATGTCGTTTTGACTTTAGATTCGGAATTGCAGTCAACCGTAGAAACGCAATTGCGCTCGACTATGGAAAATGAGAATGCCAAATCGGCATGGTGCATTGTGATGGAAGTGGATACGGGTAAAGTCTTGGCTTGGGCAAGTTATCCTACGTTTGATCAAAATGAACATAAGGAAATTCCAAGCTATCAAGATGCGATTAGCACTAGTACGTATGAGCCTGGATCTGTTATGAAACCATTTACGTATGCGACAGCCATCGATACCAATGTGTATCCATATAATAAAACGTATGTGTCATATCAATTCTGGTATGATTACGATGTAAATACAGGTAAGATTACGCGTTTGCCTATTGGAACCAATTCACCATATCCATATATTGCGGATGCCTTGGATGAAAACTTTGGTACGATTTCGTTTGATCAAGGTTTAGCGTATTCGAGTAACGTAGCCATTTGTGAGTTATTGGCTAATTATATTAATTATTCGCAATACAGTAAGTATTTGGATGCGTTTGGCTTCTTTCAAAAAGTGGATACGCCCTATGTGGATCAGTCTTTGGGGGTTAAAAATATTGGCCTTCCTACAGATTACTTATCGACTGGATTTGGACAGGCGAGTTCAATTACGGTGTTGCAGTTGTGCCAAGCCTATACAGCTATTTTTAATGATGGTACGATGGTACGTCCGTATGTGATTAATTCGATTGTGGATAGTGATACGGGTAAAGTGGAGAAGAAGTATAAGAAAAAAGCTGTGGGTACACCGATTACTAGTACAACGGCTAAAGAAGTGCAGGAATTGATGTCGCATGTTACAGATGATGGGGCGAGTGGTGCGCGCTTTAAAGTGGATGGTGTGGATCTTTTGATGAAAACAGGTACAGGTCAGATCTATAATACGGATTTGGGTAAGTATGATTCGGATTATCATACTTCAAGTATTATGGCGGCAGCGCCAGCCAATGATCCAAAGATTATGGTGTATTATGGCTTGGTTTCGCCAAACATTACATCGTATTCGGCAGAACCCTTTAAAAAGATTGTGCGGGATACGTTGCAGACATGTGGTATTTCAACAACACCAACAAATGATACACAAGAAGCGTATGAGGCTTGGGAAAGTTATGAAATGCCTAGTTTAGTGAATCATACGATTGATTATGCGCATGAGAAGATGAAAGATAAAAAGGTACATTTAGAAGTGATTGGGGATGGTTCAAGTGTGATTGAACAATATCCTGATGCATCGGTAACAATCAATTCGAATGATCGTGTCTTTGTGTTGACCAATGGAAATAAGATTACAATGCCAAATATGTCGGGTTGGACAAGGAAGGATTTAACGGTTTTCTGGCAACTTACGGGCATTAGTATTAAGACGAGTGGTTATGGTAAGGTAACAAGTCAAAATGTAGAAGAGGGGACAACGATTTCTACGGACACAAAAATTGAGGTAAATTTAGAGTAAAAGAGCGAAAGCTCTTTTTTCTTTGGCATACAAAAAATGGTGAATTTGGTTTTCAAGTTGACAAATGTCATTTGGGTTGGGTAAAATTAATTATGAGTGAAAGAGGAGAGAGTAAAATGAATGATTCACAAAAAATGAAGTGGTACACACTTGCGTTTATGTGTTTTTCAACTCTATGGGGTTTTGGAAACGTATTAAACGGATTTATGTACTTCAACGGAATTCAAGTTATCTTTTCTTGGATTTTGATGTTTGCGTTGTACTTCGTTCCTTATGCATTAATGGTAGGTGAACTTGGTTCTGCATTCAAAAATTCAGGTGGAGGTGTAAGTTCTTGGATTCACGAAACAACAGGTCCTAAGGCAGCATACTATGCTGGTTGGACGTATTGGGCATGTCACATTACGTACATTGCTTCTAAGGGTTCTGGTGGTTTGAAAGCGTTAAGCTGGATGATTTTCCAAAACTCAGAAACTTATGCATCTTTTAACACAAAAGCTGTACAGTTTGCGACTTTAGCTGTTTTATTACTATTTAGTTATGTCGCAAGTCGTGGTTTAAACCCATTGAAGAAAATGGCTACAATCGCTGGTTCTAGTATGTTCGTTATGAGTATTCTTTATATTCTAATGATGTTTGCGGCTCCAGCTATCAATCCAAATGGTGGATACTTAGCTATGGATTTCAGTTTCAAAAACTTGATTCCAACTTTTGACTGGAAATATTTCAGTTCATTATCAATCTTAGTATTTGCGGTTGGTGGATGTGAAAAGATTTCACCTTATGTAAATAAAGTTGAAGATCCTAGTAGAGGATTTCCTAAGAGTATGATTTTTGCAGCTATCATGGTTATCATCTGTGCTATCTTTGGTACAATTGCGATGGGTATGATGTTTGATCCAGCTGTAATCGATGCAAACTTTGACTCATACAATGCGAATGGTTCGTATTGGGCATTCCAAAGATTAGGTGAATACTATGGTATGGGTAACGTATTGATGATCGTTTATGCAGCTTGTAACTGTATTGGACAATTCTCTACATTAGTTATTAGTATTGATGCTCCTTTGCGAATGTTATTAGACAACGAAGATGCTCGTCAATATATTCCAACTAAGTTATTGCACAAGAATGATGCAGGTGCATATTCAAATGGTATTATCATGGTTGATATTCTTGCCGGTGCAATCATCTTGGCTCAGGCTTTAGTTCCAAATGCAGATACAGTACTTCGTCAGTTGACTCAGTTAAACTCAGTGACAATGCCAATGCGTTACTTGTGGGTATTCTTCGCTTATGTTATGTTGCGTAAGAAAACAGATCTTTTCCACCGTGACTATAAATTTGTGAACAACAACACAGTTGCGATTGTATTTGGTGCTTGGTGCTTTGTGTTAACGGCTGCTTGCTGCTTACTTGGTATGTATAAAGCAGGGGATATGTATACTACATTCTTAAATATTATCACTCCAGTTGTATTAACAGCTTTAGGATTGATTTTACCAGCAATCAAGAAAAAAGAGGCAAAAAATTAATTTTGCCTTTTCTTCTTATTTGTGGATAATTATAGTCGAGGAGATGTTTAATCATGAATACAATCGAAATTTCAAATGAATTAATTCAATTTATTGAATCAAGTCCTAGTATGTTTCATTCTATTAAAACGATTCGTACATATTTAGAAGAGGCTGGATTCACGTATCTTCCTGAGTCTCGTGCTTGGGATGTTAAAGCGGGTGGAAAATATTATACAATTCGTAACCACTCAAGTTTAATTGCGTTTAAGGTAGGGAATGATTTGGATTCTTATCATTTCCAAATGTGTGCAAGTCACTCGGATTCACCTACATACAAAGTTAAAAATGTGCCTGAGCTTGCGGGTCCAAATGAATATTTGCGTTTAGACGTGGAAGCATATGGTGGTATGATCGACAACACTTGGTTTGATCGTCCATTAACGGTTGCGGGTCGTGTACTCGTTCGTAATGGTTCTAAGATTGAATCTAAATTATTATATATCGACAAAGATATTTTAATGATCCCAAATGTGGCTATCCACTTCAATCGTGAAGTCAACAATGGTTATAAATATAATCGTCAGATTGATTTGTGTCCAATGTTCTCTTGTGGAGCTCTTAAGAAGGGTGCTTTTGACAAGATGGTTGCGGATGAATTGGGCGTTAAGGCTGAGGATATCTTAGGTAAAGACTTATTCTTAGTGAATCGTCAAAAAGGTTTAGTTTGGGGATTGGAAAATGAATTTGTTTCAAGTCCTAAATTGGATGACTTACAATGTGCATTCGTTTCATTAAAGGCATTTATTGAGGCTGAAAATGAAAAGAGTGTCAATGTATATTGTTGCTTCGATAATGAAGAAGTGGGCTCAAACACAAAACAGGGAGCAATGTCTACTTTCTTGAAAGATGTATTGCACCGTATCAATAGTGGTTTAGGAAAAACAGAGGATGAATATTATCAGGCTATCGCGAAGACTTTCTTGGTAAGTTGTGATAATGCGCATGCGCTACATCCAAATCATGCAGAAAAGACAGATGCCGTAAACTTTGTCACAATGAATGGTGGTATTGTCATTAAGGAAAGTGCAAACCAGAAATATACAACAGATGCATTTAGTCGTGCCTTATTTACAGGTGTATGTCAGAATGTGAATGTGCCAGTACAAAGCTTTGCGAATCGTAGTGATGTAGCGGGTGGTTCTACTTTGGGTAACTTATCCAATACGCAGGTAAGTGTTCATGCGGTAGACTTTGGTTTGGCTCAGCTTGCGATGCATTCTAGTTTTGAAACTGCAGGTGTTAAGGATACTGAATATGCGATTGTCGCATTGAAGGAATTCTATGAAACAAATGTGCAGATTGAAGAAGCTGAATCTGTATGTCTAGAGAAGTAATCATTCAAAGAATAGAAAAGTCGGATTTAATCGATGCGAAAAAGGAATTGATGATTGATCTAGTGAATTCAAAAAAAGAAGATGATTTTGATAAGAAAGTGGATCGTTTATATCGTCAGTTTTCGAAGAGTTCTACGTTTAAAAAACATGCCGAAAAAATGGTGGTTCGTGATGATGAAAAGCTAAAGATTTGTAACGTGATGCTTGTGATGAGTGTGACATTGACTTTGTTCTTTTTAAAGGCCGTCTTGTTTTCGAGTTATGTTGTGAACTTTAGTGTGGATGCCATTGTTGGATGTGCAGCACTTGTATTTTCATTGGTCAATGTGCGTACGAAGTATCGAACACTTAAGCGTTATGATTTGGTTCGTGACTTTGTCTATTTGGATGTTTTATCTTTGATTTTATGTATATTATTTAAGATGTTCTTTCCTGTGCAGGTGGATTTTTCATTGATTATTTTATTGGTGGATTATTATTTGTGCAAGAAAAGATTTAAGGAAAAGGCATTTGAAAAATTAGAAGGGTAGGCTTGTGCTGGCCCTTTTTTCATTGTTGAATTTAAAAAGAGAATCTTCTATTTTTATTTCAAATATGGTATTATTGATTAGTAGTATGTAAAAGGAGACGTCGAATGAGTAAGAAAAGAGTTTATGCGGCTATCGAAATTGCTGATCAAGAGATTCGTCTTATCGTTTTAGAGATATTTGAAGCTCGTTACAACGTTTTAAGAACAGAAAGAGTTGCTTGTTCAGGTGTAGATAAAAATCAAAAGATTGTCGATGAAAGTGCTATTGTTACAGCCATTCGTCAAGCTATAACGAATGCACAGGCAGCTTTAGGATATCGAATTGAGCGTGTCTTATTGGCTGTTCCTAGTGTAAATGTAATGCGTAGCTCACAAAAGGTGCGTGTTCAGATTGAAGATGGTACAAAAAATATTCGTTTGTTCCATATTCAGCAAGGATTTAAAAACGCCATTCAAAAACGATTGAATGAAGATGTAGAATTTGTCAATGCGAATAAGGTGACTTATGAAGTCAATGGACAAGTGAGTCAAAAGCTTCCATTAAATCAGGAATGTGAAGATTTCATCATGGATGTAGATCTATTATATGCTGATAAAGAAACGATTTATTCGTATGCTCGTTGTGTGGAACAGGCAAATCTTGAAATTTTGGATCTATGTTTAGATTCATTTGCGATTGGTCAAGAAACGGCTGCTTTAGCACAGAGTACAGAAAGAGTTACGATCCAAATCGATTTGGAACAGAATCACTCTACTTTAGCTTTATTTAGCACAGGTCGTTTGATGACTTGTACAACTTTGGATTATGGATACTTATGGTTCATTGAGGATATCCAAAGAAAATATAAGTTAAGTGATGATGTATGTTACAGATTGTTGCAGAATATTTTCTCAGGTCAGGAAGATGAAAACAGTGATGTGATCGTTTATATTGAACAAAGAGAAGATATGCGTGTTGAGATTACGGCAAATGAACTTGCGAAGGCTTGTTTACCTCGTATTCGTCAATGGATTGCAGCTGTAAATGATGCATGTTTACCAATTGTTCGCCAAGGAAAATCAAGATATGTGATCACAGGACAAGGAAGTAATATTCCTGTATTGAAGGATCTAGATAAATCATTCAATGCGAGTGCCATGATCTATCAAGAACAAGCCATTGGTGCAAGAGATGGTGCATTTGTGTGTGGTTTAGGTATGGCCTATGCTTGGCAAGACATCAACCGTATTCACCATGATGACAGAATTAGTGCAAACAATAATGAATTAGAAGCGAGCATTGATTCTATTAATCAAAAGGCGCATACTGGTGAAGGTGGATTTACGAAGAAGTTAAAGAATGCTATTTTAGCAGATGAAGAATAAAAAAGAGAGGAAAATATTATATGACTGAATTTAATCAAGTAGCAAATATTAAAGTATTTGGTGTTGGTGGTGGTGGATCCAACGCTGTTAACCGCATGGTTGCTGATGGTGTTAAGGGTGTTGATTTCTATATCTGCAACACAGATGTACAAGTTATGAAAAACTCTCCTTGCGATAACAAAATCGTTTTAGGAAAAGAAACAACTAAAGGTTTAGGTGCTGGTGGAAATCCAGAATATGGACGTAAAGCTGCTGAAGAAAGTGAAGGAGAAATTCGCGAATCTGTAAAAGGAAGCGACATGGTATTTATCACTGCTGGTATGGGTGGTGGAACTGGTACGGGTGCTGCTCCATTAATCGCTAAGATTGCTAAAGAAGAAGGTGCTTTAACAGTTGCCGTTGTAACTCGTCCATTCACTTTTGAAGGTCGTCGTCGTGCAAACAATGCCAAAGATGGTATTGAAGAATTGAAAAAATATGTTGACTCATTAATTATCGTTTCAAATGACAACTTATTAGATGTGATTGGTCGTAAACCAATTGAAGAAGCATTCCAAGCTGCAGATAACGTATTACGTCAAGGTGTTCAAACAATCTCTGACTTGATTGCTGTTCCAGCATTGGTAAACTTAGACTTTGCGGACGTTCGTAGCGTTATGCAAAACCAAGGTCGTGCATTGATCGGTATTGGTATGGCAGAAGGAGAAGACAAAGCTATCTCTGCTGCTGAAAAAGCTATCCAATCACCATTATTGGAAGCACAAATCTCTGGTGCTAAATCAGCTATCGTAAACATCACTGGTGGTGACAAAGTTAGCTTATTTGATGCACAAAACGCTGTAGCTGTAATTCAAGATGCAGCTGGTGGAGATGTTGACTGTATTTTCGGTATCGCAATCAACGAACAATTAGGGGATGCGATCATCGTTACAGTTATCGCTACTGGATTTGAAGAACCAAAAGAAAAACAACGTAAAAGACGTAGTGAACCAGTAATTAAACAAGTTGCGAATGATACATTGTTCACAGAACCAAAAATCCAAGCGCCTGTTAACCCAGGTGTTGTAACTAGTGTTGAAAATAACACAAGTGATGATGAACAAATTCCTAACTTCTTCTTCAATCGTTAATAGACACATATAGAGAGCTTAGTAAAGGCTCTCTTTTTTTATCTAATTAAGCCAAACAACTTAATTCGGTGATAATTAAGTCATATAGCTTAATTGATCATTCATTACTGACAAAATAATGACGGTAATACAATCAAAATGTCGGTAATCAAGAGAAAAATGTCGATATTGTGTCGGTAATCTAAGAAAAAGTATAAAAAAAAACAGAGAATTGCTTCTCTGTAATGGGCATGGCTGGGGTACTTGGATTCGAACCAAGGAAATGTCAGATTCAGAGTCTGATGCCTTACCGCTTGGCTATACCCCAATATGCCTAATTATAATACACGATTTGTTTTTTTTTGACAAGTGTTTTTTATGTAAAACGCTTGTTTTTTTGCGTTTTAGACAAGATAGGAAGTATCGTAAGGAAATGCTTGGAATTAATGTCTTTTTCACATTGGGTTGTCAAAATAATAGGTGAGAAGAAAAGAATATATAAATGGGAGGTGAAGTAATGAAAAAGAAGATTTATATATGTATGAGTATTCTTATAGTATTTATTCTTTCTTTAAGTATTGTTCGTGCCAATACGATGGATACGTATGGAATGAGTTCAAAAGAAATGGAGATGATGGAGGAGTATAAAAAGGGAAATATCAATACGGATGAATTTATTGAATTGCGAAAAGGTAAGGCGGATGAGTATGGCTTATTAGATTATTGTGATTCAACTTATTTTTTAAGTGAAGACTTTTATGATAACTATTCGGATGCGTATTTGATCAAGAATGGCTTGATGATTTTAGATCGCTATAGTGCAGGATTTGAAACGACTGTAAATGTGATGGAATCTAGAACGAGTAGTGTAGTAAGTATGAGTCACCATCGGTATGAAGAAAAGCCTGGCTACTATATTGCGAATGGAATATGGAAATTGTCGAATTCGCATGAAGCATTTTGTGCGCAAGGATTGAATGCATCTCCTGCAGCAGGAGATGTGACTTCCGATCCATATTTAGTTGAAAATGAGAACTTAAAGAAATGTTTGTACTATGGCTATAACGGTCCTGGAGATATATTAACTTCTCGTTATGGCGTCAGTGGAGCAATTGTACTCACAAGTGAACTTGTATCGAATGCGTATAGTTCAAATTGTATTAGTAAGGCAAGTAATGATGGGTATCACTGGAATAAAGTAGTGGGTGGTTTATGGAATGAAATCACCGCAAAGCCAAGTGTTAAAAATTATTCAACCTATTTAGTAGATGTAGCTGGGTCTGCCTATAACTGGCAAGGAGTGTTAACGCCGCTTCAAAAGTTGGCATATGGTGTATATGTGCCTACAGGTTCAGTAAAGCTTTTAAAGGTAAGCTCAAAGAATGAGATCAATCAATCGAATGTATCCTATACATTTTCTGGGGCTCTTTATGGATTGTATAAAGATTCTGGGTGTAAAGAAAAGATTGGTGAATTTAAAATTGATGAAAATGGTAAGTCCAATGTGATTGAAGATTTAGATATTGGTACTTACTACATTAATGAAATACTAGCGCCGCATGGCTATCAAAAAGATACAACAATCTATACGGTTAAGGTTGAAGATCAAGCGGTTCAAGAAATCGAAGTGCGTGATGTTCCACAAACCAATCTTGTGGATTTAGTTTTGGTGAAACAAGATGCCCAAACAGGTAATAAAGCGCAGGGTATGGCCAGTTTAAAAGATGCGAAGTATGAATTTAAGTTTTATGGAGGTCTTTATGATAAGGATCCAGCAAGTTTAGGTGTTTTACCAATACGTAGCTGGATATTAAAGACAGATAAGACAGGCAAGATTCTGATGGAAGATTCGTATAAAGTAAGTGGGGATGCCTTCTATACGGATCTGAATGGAAAGATATGTTTACCATTAGGTACGATTACGGTTCAGGAAATCGATCCTCCACAGGGATATTTATTGGATAGCACAGTATATGTACAAAAGTTAGATCGTACAAGTAGTACATCGGAACATATTAGTGCATTTAAGACATTCAGTGTGAAAGATACAGTGAACCGTTTAAAGCTAGTCAAAGTACAGGAGGGTACGCAAATTCCATTGCCAAATGTCCTGTTTAAGCATACAATGCCAAATTTGCCATTTCCTTTACAAGAAAAGACGAATGATAAGGGTGAAATTGAATGGATGGGTCTGACAAAAGGAAAACATACATTAACCGAGTTTAAGACACTAGATGGGTATGCCCTGGATATGCATCCTATTGAATTTGAAGTTTTGCGTGATGGAAGTATTTCTGGAGTGGATCCTGTCATCACTTTTTCAAATAAGGTAAATCCTTTTGAATTGAAGATCGTAAAGAAAAACAATATGCATCAATTACTGGATGGTGCTGTATTTGGATTATTTAAAGACAGTGAGTGTAAAGAAAAGATTGATGAGAAGACTACGGTTGATGGTGTTGTATCTTTTGCGGATTTAAAGAATGGTGAAACGTATTATTTAAAGGAAATCAAGGCGCCAAGTGGCTATCAAAAGATAGATCGTGTGTATTGTATAAAAACGGATTTTATACCGGTTAAAGGACAATATGATGTGTATATGGATCAAGAAAAAGTAGATGGCTTATATGCAGATGGAAGTGTGAACTTGGAGTTTGTGAATGAAAGAATGACAAAGCTTCCACACACAGGTTCTAGCATGAGTTTGGTGTGTGTGGTTGTAGGTGCTTATTTAATGTTGAGGAGAAATCATGAATAAAAGAAATTTAATTTATACAGGACTATTGATGTTGGCAATGGTCACAAGTCCAGTGAGCGCACAAGAAACAAGTGTTTCCGTTGTACATGGGACGGCAAATTTTAATGAGGGGGATGCGAGTATTGTGATTCAGGCAAATCAAAATCAATCCATGCAAGGTAAGTCGTTTAAAGTATATAAATTATTTGATGCGACAAATTCAAAGGATAATACTTCGATTCACTATACTTTAAATAGTGTATATGCATCTAAAATCAAGGAGCTTGTATCAAGTAAGTTATCTAAAACGGTATCGGATCAAGATGTAGTGGAATATATGATGTCTTTAGATAACGAAGGAAGTCAAAGTGAATATCGTACGTTTATTGAATCGATTCAAAATGCGATATCTTCTATGGAAGCTCGTATTGTGAATGTAGAGAGTTGTGATGTGAATGGAAATATTACGTTGGATAAGTTGGGATATGGTTTTTATTTGATTGATGAAATTACCAATGTATCCAATACTCATGCGGCAAGTTCTATGACGATGGTCAATACGGCAAATCCTACAGCGACGATTCAAATTAAGTCGGATTATCCAAGTATTGTAAAGAAGATTTATGAAGATGACAACAATATAGGTTGGAATGATGTGGGTGATTTTGAGATTATGCAAGACATTTCATATAAGTATGAATCGAAAGTGCCGGATATGAGTGGATATGCTTCTTATTTTTTAGAGTTTGAGGATGAAATGGATCCTAGTTTATCTTTAAAAGAAGATAGTATACAAGTAAAGATCAAGGATACTCTTATTTCTGCTGATAAATATAGTGTTACTAAGACTTCAACTGGATTTAAAGTTACATTCCATGACTTTAAAGGACTTGGTAGTCAAGGAGATCCAATCTTGTTTACGTATGATGCGTATTTAAATGATTTGGCAGCCACAAAGATTTCAAAAAAGGGTTTTGAAAATAAGGTGCGATTAAATTTCTCAAATGATCCGCAATCTGAGTCTAAAGGACAAACGCCTTGGGATAGTGTTGTGTGCTATACATATCAGGTGAGGGGTTTAAAGACAAATGAGAAGGATGTCAAACTTGAGGGGGCTACATTTAAGTTGTATCGTGATTCGAATTTGAGTGATTTAGTAAAGGTAAAGAAAAGCACAAATGGATATGTAGTTTCAAATAGTGTAGATGAAGAGATTGTATCCAACGCAAAGGGCGAATTTGTTATTCAAGGTTTGGATCAGGGAACGTATTATTTAAAGGAAATCAAGGCACCGGATGGCTATACTTTATTAAAGGAAGCTATTGAGATTCAAATTACGCCTACATTTGTAGCGGATCGAAATAACTATACTTCGAATGGAGAGGGATTGGTTTCTCTATCGGCAACAAGTTTTAATACGCATTTAAATGCGAGTACGAATGATTTAAGTGTAGCTTTAAAAGTAGTGAATCAAACGGGTTCTAAATTACCAGTCACTGGATCTATGGGAACGATTGTCTGTGTACTAACGGGTGCTGGTATTATGGTGTATGTATGTAAGAAGAAAAGGGAAGAATAGGATTCTATTCTTTCTGGGTTTCTTGATTTGTGTGTTGCCACTCATCTTAAATTTCTTCTTTCATCAAAGTGTAGAGAATGTCATTTCAAGTTTTTATTTAGAAGAAGAAAAAATGGATGAGGGCATATTAGAGTCGAGTTTTAATGCTGGGTTGAACTACAATCAAAATTTGTATTTGGGTAAAGAAAAAGAAGAGTATGAAACGATGTTGAATACTTTATCATCAAGCGTAATCGCAACCATCCAGATTCCAGTGATCGATGTAGACTTACCAATTTATCGTGGAACGAGTGATGAAGTATTAAATCGTGGGATTGGTCATTTTGACTTTACAAGTCTTCCTGTTGGCGGAAAGAATTCGCATTGTATATTAACTGGTCATAGAGGCCTTCCTAGTGCCAAGCTTTTTACGCGTTTGGATGAGTTAAAGAAGAAGGATTTGATCTATATTCATGTGTGTAAAAAAGAATTGGTCTATGAGGTGGTGGATTCTATTGTGGTAGAACCGGAAGCTATCTTGGATATGGGTATTGAAAAGAATAGGGATTTGTTGAGTCTAGTGACTTGTACGCCGTATGGGATCAATACGAAAAGGTTGGTTGTAAGGGCCAAAAGAGTGTTTCCTAAAAAGAAAGAGAAAGAAGTGCGTAAATCGTATTCTTTTATGGAATTGTGTTTTATTTTAATTCCAATAATTTGTGTAATGGTGGTGAAATGGTGAAAAAAATTGGTTTGATCATTTTAATGATGATGGCATGTATTATGCCGATAAACGCAAACTCGATTAGTGTGGAGTTGCAGGATTCGGTAGATGAACTCTCAAAGGAGAATGTTGAGTTTAATGTTGTGCAAGTCGCAAAGCTTGTGGATGGCTTTTATGTATTGAATGAAGAATTTCAGGATTTAGATGTAGACTTCAATACGGAGTTATTGGCTGAAGAAGTGGAAGCAATTTGTACAAAATTAAGTGGGTATTCCATGGTTGGACAAACTCTTGTCACGGATGAAAAAGGTAAAGCTGTTCTTGAAGATGTAGAAGAAGGATTGTACTTTATTGATCCTGTCAATATTCATGAGTATGAAAGAATGAGTCCGATGTTAGTGAGTGTTCCAGAGTGGGATGGGGATACATTAAATTATGATGTTTTGATGTATCCTAAGCATCGTCCGTTTGAGAAGTTGATTATTAAAAAGATTGATAAGGATTCTAAGGATGAAATCTTGGATTCTATCGAGTTTACAAGTTTTAAGGATAAGGATTGTACAGAATCTTTAAAGACATTTAAAGGGAATGGTACTCTATCGATTTTAATGCGTGAAGATGCGATGTATTTAAAGGAGACAAAGGCTCCTAGTGGATATGAAAAATCGGATCAAGTCTTATTTGTGGAAGTCAAGGATGATGAAATCTTTATTGATGGTAAAAAGGTAGAGAACAATGAATTCTTGTTTGAGAATAAGAAGATTCATGTTCCAACAGGAATTGAATATCATGGTAATATGTATGTGACTTTAGGTTTAATTGCGCTTGTGATTATTTTACATTTGATCAACAAAAAGTTGAGAAAGTAGGTGTTTTCCCAATGTCATTAAGTTAAGAGATGACGAACCATCCGGATACTATTGTCTGGATGGTATTTTTATTTGAAGGCACGACGAAAATTGTAGTATTGCTACTACATTTTAAAAAATATATAATATTAGTTGTTAATCATATCGATAGTTAAAAGATACCGGTGATTTGGCTTTTACTTTCCGTTCATTCTGGCGATTAGGACGGATTGGCAGTATTTCTTTAGCTATCAGTGATTCAATATCAGGTGGATTCTTTCCACCTTTTTCTTTTAGATAGTTACGTATTATATGAAAGGCACGTACATAATTTAATTGATACTCGTATTTTCTGTCTTTTTCTTTAATTTTTATATTGTTACTTACTCTGCTGCAGAAATTATATAGAACCAGCTTTGCATAGATTTCCTGCTCTATAAACATTCTTTTCTTTGAATGCAACGTATTTAAATCCAGGTGATATTTCAATTCACGATAACTCGTTTCAATCTCCCAACGAAGGTGGTACAGTTCTTTGATATCTTGTATATTGAATTCGGATTCATCTAAATTTGTAATAATACTTTCGTAGGTATCATCACTTATTTTAAAACGTACAACACGACATTCAAAATCAAAATATGGGCTTCCGTCAAAAAAATCAAATCTCTGATTCTTAGGGACAAACTTATATATTTCAGGATGAGCTTTTATTTCATTCGTTTGTTTTGTGGTCAAGGTACGACGGACATGCATATCAAATTCTGCATCTGGAAAAGGACCAAAACTACGCAGTACGCTTGTTCTAGAATGAATATCCTTTACCCTGATCAAATACTTATGGTTCTTCATACCTACTTTCACAAAAGAATTGATAGATTCATAGCCTCTGTCCGCGATGAAAATAGCTTTAGGACCATCATATCTATCCACTATTTCATTGAATGCACCATTTTCATTCATCACAGCATTTCCTTGAAGAACAATATCATCATAAGTACATTCCAATAGATCGTAGCTTGTATTCAGGTGATAGGCGGAGAAAGGCTTATTCGAATTATTAGCCTTATAAAAAGTGGTTTTAGTATCTTTGATATCACTGCTGATAGGCAGAACAGAACCATCAACAGCGAGAAGGCGATAGCCTTTGTGAAGCTTGATTTTCTGCGTTCGTTCATTGAACATATTGAATAATGTATGGAATGCATCAGGGCGAATCTTACTACGTGCTTGTACAAATGAAGAAGCTGTAGGTGTATCAAGTTTATATCCAAACAATTTAAACATTTCATCTTTTAAAGATCCGGACTCTAATAAAAGCACATTGAAAAGAGTGCTTCCAAAAAGATGTTTTCTTTTCCGTGTAAAATCCTTATTTGAATCAACAACAAATAGAGAAGAAGAATCATTCATGGTTTTGATGCAAAATTTTAATTGCTTTTTTAACGATTTATAATTGTTCATAAGTACCTCCAAAAACATATACCTATAAACAATTGGCCTATTATCAGAAATGATAATAGGCCACACATTTCAATCTGTATGTCAACAAAAAAATTCAAATTTTCTACAAAAAAAAGAGGAGCACATTTTTTGTGTTCCCCTCAAAGATGCCATTTCTTAACTTAATGACATTGGGTGTTTTCCTACTTTCTTTTCTTGTGGTATGATGGGCATATGGAAAAAGGTCAATATGTATATATTTTAGAGTGTAAGGATTCTACATATTATACGGGATATACAACGGATGTAGATAAAAGATTAGAAACGCACAACTTGGGTAAGGGGGCAAAATATACGCGGTCTAGAAGGCCTTGTAAGGTTGTGTATGTAAGGGCTTGTGAGTCGAAGTCCAAGGCTTTGAAGCTGGAATATAAAATTAAACAAATGTCTCGAAAAGAAAAGTCGGAGTTGATTGAAGGAATCTTGAAAGAAATGTAGTTTCGTATTATTATATAGAGAGCGAAAGGATGATTATAACTATGAATAAAACTAGAACTCGTTTTGCGCCGAGTCCAACTGGCTATATGCACATTGGAAATTTGCGTACAGCTTTATTTGAATTTTTAATTGCGAAACACGAAGGTGGCGACTTCTTATTACGTATTGAGGATACTGACCAAGAGCGTAAGGTAGAAGGTGCTGTAGATGTTATTTATAAAACTTTAAAAGAGTGTGGTTTGAACTGGGATGAAGGTCCAGATATTGGTGGAGACTTTGGTCCATATGTTCAAAGTGAACGTTTACCTATGTACAAAGGGTATGCGGAAGATTTAATTAAACTTGGTGGAGCTCACTATTGTTTCTGTAGTGAAGAGGAGATTGAAGCTCAAAGAAAAGAAGCGGAAAGCTTAGGTATTTCTTTTAAGTTCAATGATCCTTGTAAGCACTTGAGTGCTGAAGAAGTACAGGCTAAATTGGATGCGTGTGAACCTTATGTTATTCGTCAAACAATCAAAGATGTTGGTGAAACATATTTTGATGATGAAGTATATGGTCGTATTGAAGTAGATGGTGATGTATTGGATGAACAAATCTTGATTAAATCGGATGGATATCCAACATACAACTTTGCGAACATTATTGACGATCACCAGATGCAGATTTCTCACGTAGTTCGTGGAAATGAATATTTATCAAGTACACCTAAGTACAACTTGATTTATGATGCGTATGGATGGCAAAGACCAACCTATGTACACGTACCGCCTGTAATGAAGGATGAACACCACAAATTATCAAAACGTAATGGAGATGCTTCTTTCCAAGATCTTGTTGCGAAGGGATATTTGCCGGATGCGATCATGAATTATATTGCACTTCTTGGATGGGCTCCTGAAACAGAACAGGAAATCTATACTTTGGATGAGTTGATCAAAGTATTTAATATTCACCGTATTTCTAAATCACCAGCCATTTTCGATATTGATAAATTGACTTGGATGAACGGTGTATATTTGAGAAACATGGATGAAGAAACATATTATGAAACAGTTCGTCCATACTTAGAAAAAGCGGTTCATGGACCATACAACTTAAAAGAGATTGCCAAAATCATTCAACCTCGTATTGATATCTTGAATCAAATCGAAGAAAGTGTTGACTTCTTTGATACATTAGTAGATTACGATTTAGAGATGTATCGTCACAAGAAGATGAAGACAACTCCAGAAGTTGCATTAAAAGCTTTAAAAGCCAGCAAGCAAACTTTAGAAGCCTTCAATCAATGGGACAGCATGGATGCATTGCACGAATGTTTATTAGCTCTTCCTAAAGAGTTAGAAATGAAGAATGGACAGGTATTATGGCCAATTCGTACAGCCGTTTCTGGTAAACAATTCACTCCAGGTGGAGCAATTGAAATTGCGTTTATCTTAGGAAAAGATGAAACATTACGTCGTATCCAAGTGGGTATTGATCGTTTGAGTGAAATCGTAGAAGAGTAAAACATACAAACGCTTAGAGAAATCTAGGCGTCTTTTTTTGCGTTGTAACGGCAAAAATAAATGAATTGCAAAATATCTATAATATAAAATTGCCGATAATATGGTATACTATTACTAGATGGAGGATTGCTTATGAGATATTTTTCAGTGGCTGAAATAGCTAAAAAATGGGATATATCCGAGCGCAGTGTTCGAAATTATTGTGCACAGAATCGTGTAGATGGTGCATTTATTGCCGGTAAAACTTGGAAAATTCCAGAAAATGCCAAAAAACCAGTTCGTACAAACAAGAAGAAAGAACAGCCTGTTACTTTATTGGATATCTTGAAGGAACAAAAGATAAACAAGTATTCTGGTGGGATTTATCATAAAACACAGATTGATTTAACGTATAATTCAAATCATATTGAAGGAAGTCGCTTGAGTCATGATCAAACTCGATATATTTTTGAAACAAATACGATTGGTGTAGAAAATGAAGTGTTGAATGTGGATGATGTACTTGAAACGGCAAATCACTTTCGATGTATTGATATGATTATTGATCATGCCAAGACTACTTTGAACGAGAATTTTATTAAGGATTTACACTTGACTTTGAAGAATGGTACAAGTGATTCAAGAAAAGAATGGTTTGTGGTTGGCGACTATAAAAAGGTACCAAATGAAGTTGGAGGAATGAATACAGCACTTCCTGAAGAAGTTCCAGGTAGAATGAAGGAATTGTTAAAAGAATATAATGGTAAAAAAGAAAAGAATTTTGAAGATATACTCGATTTTCATGTAAGGTTTGAGCGTATTCATCCATTTCAAGATGGAAATGGTCGTGTTGGAAGATTGATTTTATTTAAAGAATGTTTGAAATATAATATTGTCCCATTTATAATCGATGATCAGTTGAAAATGTTTTATTATCGTGGCTTAAAAGAATGGGATTATGAAAGAGGCTATCTGATGGATACTTGTTTGTCGGCACAAGATAAATATAAAGCTTATTTGGATTATTTTAGAATTGCTTATGAGAATAATAAATCAAATTGAAATCAATGAATATACTGTGATGGAAGTGTCTGATCAAATGTGTTTTGGAAACTATGCGGTAATTGAAGGCAAAGAATATCCTATAGAAATCGTATATGATTTCTATAGGATATTCTTTAAATTAGATTCAATTCTTTAAAGGCATGATATATACCATCTTCATCTAGTGATGTTGTGATTCGATCTGCTTTGTCTTTGATTTCTTGTGGAGCATTTCCCATGGCGATGCTTAGATGTGCTTTTTCAAACATAGGAATATCATTAAAGCCATCTCCAAGTGCAATCGTATCTTTAATGTCGGCATGAAAGTATTTGATTACGGCATCCATGCCTGTGGCTTTATTGATGTGGTAGGAAGTGATTTCTCCACTCTCTTTTCCTAGTGGCGCAAAGGTTGCCGGAATCACATCGTATTTGTCGGATAGATCTTGTTGGATCTTTTTGTACGGTGTTTTCCCATTATCAACAACGGAGACTTTGTTGTAGACAAGGTCTTTTATATTGTCGACAACGGTGATTTGACTGGTTAGAATGGTAAGGCCATGTTTGGCTTTTTCTTCTTCACTTTTGCCGGCACATTGTTCTTCCACCATTTTTAACATCGTGTCTTTTGTATATTGAGTGGCATAAATACCATTAGAACATTCAAAGTTTGCGGGAATGTTGTTTTTTAATAAATAGTTTGAAAGGTATTGGCTTTCTTCTTTTGTGAGTGCATTTTCTTCTATGATTTTGTGTTCACATTCAATGGTTGCCCCACTTCCTGCAATAATGGCGTCATAGTCAATTTCTAGCATCGGGCCAAAGATTTCAATGCGCTGTCTTCCTGTGCATAGAATGACTTTGTGTCCGTTTTTTTGGGCTTGAATACAAGTTTTGATGGCACTATCCGGAATGTAGCCTTCGTGATGAAATAGTGTGCCGTCGGCGTCTAAAAATATAAGTTTCATAAGTACCTCTTTCTGATTGGACGAAATGATGTTTTTATTCTACAATAGAAAGGTAAATATTTAAAGGGGAGGGATAAAATGGGCGATTATATGGTGATAGGTATTGTGCTTGTTTTCGTGGTATTGATGTCAATACTTCCAAAACCAGTTTATAATGCGATTACGCGTGCTTTTTCAATGCATAAAAATGGAATTCGTAGAATTCAGAAGTATCGTACGACAACCGATTCCATTGGAAATCTAATGTTGGGTATATCGATCGTTTTCTGCATCTTCTATTGTTTCATTCCGTTCTATTCATTTTTATACGGTATATTTTTTATTGTGAGCTACTTATGTCTTTTGGCACAGGCAAATCGTGTTACCACAAAGAAGCCTAAACAAATCGCAAAAACCGTTATCTTTTTGACGAATTTATTTGCGGGTGTCAGCTTTCTAGGTGCACTTGGCTTTTTAAACGGGCATGCATCGGTGGCTGTAATCAATCAGTTCATGATTGATTTTCATGCGCATAAGGTATTCAACATCTTATACCTTCTACAAAATCGTACTTGGATGTATTGGTTGTTTCAAGGTGCATTGTTTATGTTTCCACTCTTTATTATGTGGTCACACTTTAAATATATGCGATTGGAGAATAGTGTCAAAGCGGTTTATTTTGTGACATATATTATTAAGATGTTATTTTTGATTATGATTGTGTTATGTTTTTCTTGTGAGGCATTTGATTTCTTGGATATGGTATACCAGGTGGATGCACTTAAGAAATTGGCATAGAGGAAAGAAGGATTTAAAAAATGATTACTCAAAGAATTTCAAAATTGCGTGAGAAGATGGTGGAGAATAATGTACAGGCATATATTATTCCTACGTCTGACTTTCATGAAACAGAATATGTTTGCGAATATTTCGCATGTCGTAAATATATGTCTGGATTCACTGGAAGTGCAGGTGTCTTAGTTGTATTACTGGATAAGGCTGCACTATGGACAGATGGTCGTTATTTTATTCAGGCGGCAAATCAATTGGAAGGTACAGGCATTGATTTAATGAGAATGGGTCAGCCTGGAGTTCCTGAATTGGATGCGTATATTGTTGAAAATCTAAAAGAAAACGATACAGTTGGATTTGATGGTCGTGTCATGAATACAAAGGATGCCTTGGCATATAAATCTGTATTTGATTTGGCACACTTACATATGAATGTAAATCTAGATTTAGTAAATGACGTATGGACAGATCGTCCACAACTTCCTAGTACACCAACTTTTCATTATTCGGAAAAGTTTGCGGGTGAATCTATGGAAAGTAAGCTTTCTCGTTTGCGTGCTTTCTTAAGGGAAAACAAAGTCGATTCCATTGTACTTACAAGTGTGGATCAGATTGCGTGGCTTTATAATTTAAGAGCACATGACATTCCTAATTTCCCGGTTGCGCTTGCATATTCCATCGTATCTTTAGATTCGGCTTCTATTTATATGGATGCTTCTCGTTTGGATGAATTGAGTGAAAAAGAATTTAGTAAGAACAATGTCACTGTTTGTGGCTATAATGATATGTATGAAGCTACAAAGGCATTGAATGGTTTAGTACTTGTGGATCCTTCGAGTGTAAACTATGCGATTGTTTCTAATTTAAAGGCTAAGCCAGTATTTAAGGAGAGTCCAATCATTTTATGGAAGGCTTTAAAGAATGAAACAGAATTAAAGTGTACAAAGTGGGCGCACATTAAAGATGGTGTGGCCGTTACTAAATTTATGTATTGGTTAAAGAAGAATGCGGGTAAGATAGAGATGAGCGAAATGAGCGTTCAGTCTAAATTACAAGTTCTTCGTAGTGAACAAGAAAATTATTTAGAGGATAGTTTTGATACGATTTGTGCCTATAAAGAACATGCGGCTATGATGCACTATTCTTCAAAGCCAGAAACGAATGTTGAAATCACAAATTCGGGTATGCTTCTAATTGATAGTGGTGGACAATATCTAGAGGGTACTACGGATATTACACGTACATTTGTGTTGGGTGATATTAGTGAGGAAGAAAGATATTGGTTTACTAAGGCATTAAGAGGACATATTCGTTTATCGGATGCACACTTCTTATTTGGATGTTCAGGAATCAACTTAGATATTCTAGCTCGTGGACCACTATGGGATCAGGATGTGGATTATCAATGTGGTACAGGACATGGTGTAGGTCACTTATTGAATGTGCATGAATCACCAAATGGCTTTAGATGGAGAGTGTTACCTCATCGTAATGAAATGTGTGTATTAGATGAGGGTATGATCACTTCAAATGAGCCGGGTGTCTATTGTGAAGGTAAGTTTGGTATTCGTCATGAAAATGAAATGGTTGTCGTAAAAGGCAATGTGAATAACTATGGTCAGTTCATGCATTTTGAACCAATTACGTTTGTACCTTTTGACTTGGATGGTTTGGATGTTTCTTTATTGACAAATGAAGAAAAGGCTTGGTTGAACAACTATCATAAAGAGGTATTGGAAAAGATCAGTCCTTATTTAACGAGTGATGAAGCTGAGTGGTTAAAATCGGCTTGTCGATCTATTTAATGAAAGAAAGAATGATACCAATCACATGTCCACATTGTGGGCATGTTTTTGAGATAAAAAGAGATACGGTTGTGATTGCACAAATGGATAGTGTCGCTAGTATTCGCTTGAATGATGGTTCGTATTTTATGCATCAATGTCAAAAGTGTAAGTCCATGTTTTATTTGTACTATCCATTTCTATATCGGGATCCGAAAAAGAAGTTTAATCTTGTCTTGACACAACAAAAGAATATAGATAATTTGAGTGAAGATGAGAGGGTTGTACTTTGTCATAGTGTTTCACAGTTTCTTTTGGCTTTTAAGATCTATGATCAGTGTTTAAATCCTAAACTTGTACTAGTTAAAAAGAAGCAGTTGGAAAAGAAATTGGGTCGTAGTATCAAATTTGATTATTATGACAAGAAGAATGGTTGTCTTTGGTTTGAAGATAAGGCTGTATTTTTAACCGAAGAGGAATGTAAAGAGATTCTTATTTTGTAGTATTGTCAAAATAGGTTATAATGTTTGGTAGAAATGAGGTTTTACGTATGAATATTTTAATTGCCGGTGGTACTGGATATATTGGTAGTCATATTTGTGTTGAATTATTAGAAAGTGGTCATGATGTTGTCGTGATTGATGATTTCTCAAATTCAAAACCAGATGTGTTGGAATCGATTTATAAAATTACAGGAAAGCGTGTTAAGTTTTATGAATTTAATGTGTTAGATGAAGAAAAGACAGAATCTGTATTTAAGGAAAATAAATTGGATGCGGTCATTCATTGTTGCGCATTTAAAGCAGTTGGTGAAAGTGTTCAAAAGCCAATTGAGTATTATACAAATAACTTGATGACTACTTTAGTGGTTGCCAAGATGATGAAAAAGTATCATGTTCCAAGTATTGTGTTTAGTTCAAGTGCGACTGTTTATGGAGATCCTGAAGTGGTTCCTTTAACAGAAGACTGTAAGCTTGGTGTTACAACCAATCCATATGGAGCTACAAAGGCGATGATGGAAAGAATTTTAACGGATGTACAGTTTGCCAACCCAGAAATGAGTGTAACTTTACTTCGTTATTTTAATCCCATTGGAGCGCATGAATCTGGATTGATTGGTGAAAATCCAAAGGGAATTCCAAATAACTTGATGCCATATATTATGAAAGTGGCTACTGGAGAACTTCCAGAACTTGGTGTATTTGGGGATGATTATGATACGCCGGATGGAACGGGTGTTCGTGACTATATTCATGTGGTCGACTTGGCTAAAGGACATGTATTAGCGATTGAAAAATACAATACACCAGGTGTTCATATTTGTAACTTGGGAACAGGAAAAGGATATAGTGTATTGGATATTGTACATGCCTTTGAAAGAGTGAATGGAATCAAGATTCCTTATGTCATCAAACCTAGACGTCCTGGTGATATTGCGACTTGCTATGCAGATCCTACAAGAGCTAAGGAACAGCTTGGCTGGGTAGCTGAAAAGAACTTGGATGATATGTGTAGAGATACATGGAATTTTGCGAAGAAACAATTATTATAGTGAGGTATTTATGGCAAAGATTATTTTAACGGGGGATCGTCCGACGGGTAAATTGCATATTGGACATTATGTGGGTTCCTTAAGAAATCGTGTTCTTTTACAGAATTCTGGAGAATATGATGAAATTTATATTATGATTGCGGATGCACAGGCATTGACAGATAATTTTGATAATCCGGATAAGGTGCGTGAAAACATTTTAGAGGTGGCTTTGGATTATTTGGCTTGTGGTATTGATCCGAGTAAGACAACAATTTTTATTCAGTCTGAAATCAGTCAATTGACAGAATTGACATTCTATTATATGAACTTAGTTTCTGTAAGTCGTCTTCAAAGAAATCCAACTGTGAAGGCTGAAATTAAGATGCGTGGATTTGATGCGAGTATTCCTGTTGGCTTCCAGTGTTATCCAATTTCACAGGCTGCCGATATTACGGCATTTAAGGCGACGACGGTTCCTGCTGGTGAAGATCAGATGCCTATGATTGAACAGACGCAGGAGATCGTTCATAAATTCAATTCGATTTATGGTGAGACTTTAGTAGAACCTAAGATCTTATTGCCACAAAACTGTGCTTGTTTAAGACTTCCGGGTACAGATGGTAAGGCAAAGATGTCTAAGTCTTTGGGTAACTGTATTTATTTGTCAGATGATGAAGAGACAATCAAGAAGAAAGTTATGAGTATGTATACAGATCCTGATCATATTAAGGTGAGTGATCCTGGTAAGATTGAGGGAAACTGTGTATTTACATATTTGGATGCGTTCTGTAAGCCAGAGCATTTCGAAAAGTATTTGCCGGAATATGAAAACTTGGATGCATTAAAAGCACACTATCAGCGTGGTGGTTTAGGAGATGTGAAGGTTAAACGTTTCTTAAATAGTGTTATGCAAGAAGAGTTGGCTCCAATTCGTGAAAGAAGATTGGAATGGCAGGCAAAACTTCCTGAAGTTGTCAAGATTCTAGAAGAGGGTACGAAAAAGGCGTATGCGACAGCGGAAAAGACTTTGGATGAAGTGAAGTCGAGTATGAAGATCAATTATTTCAAAGACAATTCTTTGATCTAGGGGTATAGAAAATGGTAGTTGTAGATAAAGATAATTTTATGGGTGGTACTGGTATTGCACATTTTGAACATATCATGAGTGCTCAAGAGATGCATGGTATGAATCGTGTGTATGCCAAGGTCACTTTAAAGAAGGGGTGTAGTGTTGGTTATCATGTACATAATGGAGATGGCGAAGATTATTTCGTTCTTTCTGGAGTGGCAACATTGGATGATAATCATGAAAGAACTTTATATTTAAAGCCAGGAGAACATTATTTTACGCCAAGTGGCAAGGGTCATAGTATTTTGAATGAACAAGATGAGGATCTAGTCTTCATGGCTTTGATTATTTATGATTCTCAACAAAAAATGTAAACAGATTACTAATTTGTGCAAACATGATGAACAAAATTGATATATAATACTATTGGTTTTGTGAAAGCGGTTTCGCACATAGAACTATTTCTCTCTATAATATTTCTGTGAGAAATAATCCGTCAATTTATTCTCTTAAATCGCGACTTAATAGAGGATACCTTAAGAGTAGGAATGCGCGCCTACTCTTTTTTGTTGCATAAATGGTTTAAAATAATTGAAATTAAGTACAAAATGTATAGAAAATGTAATATTATTAAATTATGAAAAGATTGAGTAGGATTGAGATATATAATTTTAAGAATATTAAAAGAGCCGAATTAGATTTTAAGAATTCTATACTGGGTTTGTATGGACAGAATGGTTCTGGTAAAACAGCTTTGATCGATGTGTTGGATTTAATTAAGACCATTTTATGTGGTCAAAAAGTTTCATCTGATTTTTCAAATATGATTCATGTAGATGCAGACTATTCTAGAATTGTAGTGCAGTTTACTATGGATGAGAATGAAAGGCATAGTGAAATTGAATATTCGTTTAAATTCAATAGATCTTGTATTTATGATGAGATTCTTTCTTATGCGTATACAGATGGTGAAACAAGAGTTGTAAAGTCTAAATTGATCGATACTTCAAATTCGCCTACTTTTAGTCCTGTATCAAAATATAAGTCTTTGATTGGACCTTCAGAAGAGAATGAATTGGATGTTATGGTGATTAAAAAGATGGTTCGTAAGGAATTTCGATCATTTATTTATTGAAGTGAATTTTTAGAAGTTGTTCGAAATAGAAGTAACGAATGTAAAGATGAAGAGTTTTTTCGTCATGTGTATATTTTAGAGAGTTTGGTTAATTTTGCGAATTATGAATTGTTTGTCGTGAAATCAAAGTGTTGTATAGATGATTCAATGGTTCTTTCTAAAAGTGCTTTGGATGTTTATAAGAGAAAAATTGAAAGTATGAATCGAGTTGTTCCTTATTTGGTGCCTGATCTTACACTGGATGTACAAGTGCTTGGAAAAGAATTGATGAGGGATAGTTCTGTTGGATATCGTGTTGAATTGGTTTCCAATAAAATACCATTTAAGTATGAGTCGGATGGTGTAAAGAGAATTGTATCAATACTACAACCTTTGATTGAGATTTTCAATAATACTTCAGTTGTCGTTGCGATTGATGATTTGGATTGTGGTATACATGAATATTTGTTTGGTGAAATCGTAAAGTTGATGTGTGAACAAGCTAAGGGGCAATTGATTTTTACGGCGCATAATTTGCGCCCCATGGAAATAATAAATAAGAAGTTTCTAGTATTCACAACTACAGATCCAGACAATCGATATGTTCGTTATAAGAACATTGCAGCACATAATAATTTAAGGGATGTATATTTAAGAGATATTGCATTAAGTGATTCTATAAAGAGTGTAGAAATATCTTATGGGTTAAGAAAGGCAAAAGGGTAGTGTAGTATTACCTTTGTCTTAATTGCATAGCATAATTCAATGAAAATTTAAATGTAAAGGAGCTAATATTATGGATAATACAACAAGTTTCAATATTTGTGTAGATAGTGATATTTTAAAACAATGTGAAGCCATGTATGGTGAATTAAGTGTTGATTTGAATACCGCTATTAATGTGTTTCTTAATAAGTCACTCTGTGTTGGTGGTTTTCCTTTTGATATAAACAAGGAAACAATGGCAGCTATGTTGGAGACTGAACGTATTGTGTGTGATCCTTTTGTAAAACGATACTCTGATGTAGAACAAGCGTTGAAAGTATTGAAAGAGTGAGTATACATTGAAAACAAATATATTTAAGAAAATGAAGAAACGCTAGCTTGAGACTGTCGAAATGGAATAAAAAAAGAGTAAAAGCTCTAAATTTGATTGGTGTGAGTCTGAACATCTCGCCGAGTCCTCATTGTTTTTAGCCTTGGTCCAGGCTGACGTTTCCAATCACTTTCCGTTTGGTTTTGGTAGGGTACACCGTTTTTGGTATTTCTACCATCAATCGGATTTTACACAATATATTATTAAGGCTAAGGCTATCTTCTTGTGTTGACATCCATATAAATGAGTATGGATACAATAAGCTTTAGTGTTCGTGTAGATAGTAATATTAAGAAACAAAGTGAAGCGAGTATGGTAATTTGAATATCGCAATTCATGTTAATGGTTTTCTTATTGATGTTCGTTTAGAGAATCTATGTTAGAAGCAGTATTTAGTATTGAAAGATGTTAGTTTGTGACTGATTTTAATACAAATTCACTAAAAAGTACAAAGACAAATGGTTGTATAGGGACTATAATAAAGATGTATTTAGTGCTAATACATAAAACTTCCTTTCTATCTTAAAACTATGGGAAATGCGGCAGGACTTTGTGTCTTGTCGTTTTTCCTTTATAATGGATGTGGAGGTTTTTTTGTGTATGAAATATCCTAAGTTTTTAAATGAGAAGTATAATACGATTGGTGTTTGTGCTATGTCGAGTGGTGTAGGGCATAAGCTAGATAGTTTTGATGCGTCTATAGAGTATATTCAATCCAATGGGTTTCATATTGTTGAAACTGCTAGTGTTCGTAATAATAGTGAACCAAGTATTGATGCTAAAACTCGTGTTGATGAATTGAATTCGTTGGTGAATGATTCTAGTGTTGGAGCTATATGGTTGGCGGCTGGGGGTGACTTTCAGTTTGAGACATTGCCGTATATTGATTTTGATTGGATTGAAAAGAATCCCAAGTGGTACTTGGGGGCGAGTGATCCTACAAATTTATTGTTTCCCATAACTTGTAAGTGTGATTTGGCTACGGTGTATGGTTTTAATGCGGGTAGTTTTGATGAATATGGTATCAATGAATATTCGAGTTTGTGTCTTGATTTTTTAAAGGGAAAGAATGGTGAACTGCATTCGAGTTCTATGCATCAGGATGTTGATTTTTATAATGATGGAGCTCCAATACTTAACACAAAGACAGAGTATGTGGGTGATTGTAATGTAGTGGGAAGATTACTTGGTGGTTGTTTTGAGAGTATAAATGATATGGCGGGTACGCCTTATGATTTTGTAAAAGAATTTAATGAACGTTATAAAGAAGATGGGATTATTTGGTTCTTTGATATTTTTTCAATGAATTCATGTGATGTGTATCGTGCTTTATTGAAGATGAAGTATATGGGGTATTTTAAATATACAAAGGCTATATTGGTAGGTCGTGTACTATTTAAGAATGTTTCGGATTTAATTGGGTATGACCAGGCTTTTAAAAAGGCACTACCTGATACAGATGTTGTATTTCAGGTGGATATTGGTCATACGTATCCGCATATGTATGTAGTAAATGGTGCCATGGCTAGAGTTGAAATCAAAGATGGTCATGGAACTATTAACTATGAAATTAAAGAGTGATTGAATATACGGAATACCAGGATGAAGTGCAATCATTATTCTTGTTAGTGAATTGGGTGTCTAAAGAATATCCAAAGTATTAGGGTTGGGTAATACAGGTCATTTGATATATTGAGGGTGCTGGTAGTATTATCGTTTGTAATCCGGGAAAAAAGGAATAGTTTAAAGCCCCATATCTATAGAAGGTATGGGGGCATTTTGATATTTAAAAATCAAACGAACTATGCTTTTCTTTTATGGTTGAGAAAAATACAATATAAGTATATACTTATATTAGATCTAATAAGAAGAAGTAATACAAAAAAAGAGAGGTTGAGAAATATGATCGTTATGGATTTAAAATTGGATAATTTATGTGCATTTAGAAATTTTCATGTGAATTTTTCGTATCCAAAAAAGATTGTGAATTCATATATTGAACATGAACATTTGGATGGGTTACCAAATTTTCGCTATAAGAAAGTGAATATTATTATGGGTTCAAATGCGACAGGAAAGACGTCTTTAGGTCGTCTGATTCTTTCTATATTTATTTTGATTGGAAAAAGAAATGTAGAAATTATTACGTCATATATTGCGGATAAAGATAAAAAAGCTTCTTTTTCAATGGATTTTGTGAATATGGATCATGATATTTATAAGTTATACAGAATTAATGCAGAGTTTGATCCTAGTGAAAATCATGATTATTCTTCTGAGAATATTAAAATTCGAATTGAGTCGACTGATATTAAGCAAAGAGAAAATTATGAGACTTGTGCAAAAAGACTAGATTCAATAATGACAGGTTTTACAGATACGAATTACATTATGGAATTAGAAAAATTGAAGAATTTATCATGGCTATTTTCGTTTCCGTTTGATGCGTTCTTTAAAACTAGATATCGCATTGAAGAGAATGAAGAATATTTGAGAGTGTTGAATCATACTTTAAAAGTATTAGATCCTGCAATTAAGGGAATTATTAAATTAAATGAACTTGAAGATACTTATGCGATTCAGATGGGAAAGGAAGAGATTCTTATAAAAGATGGTAAGATATTAAATCCGTCTATGTTGTCTAGTGGTACAAAATCTGGTCTTGATATTGCGGGAATTGTAGCTTCTATTAAATCGGATAAACATAGTTTTTATTATTGTGATGAAAAATTTTCGTATGTACATTCAGACATCGAAAAAGGCTTTTTATCATTAATGATTTCTTTGTTGAAACCCAATAGTCAGTTGTTCTTTACAACACATAATTTAGATATATTGGATTTGCCTCTTCCTAAGCATAGTTTTAACTTCTTAAAGAAAGAAATGTTTGAAGATGATCAAGTCATTAAGGTAATAAATGCGGCTGATTATCTAAAGAAGAGTACGGATTCATTGAGAAATGCAGTTGATAATGACTTGTTTTCGGCTTCACCGAATTTAGATTTATTGTATAAAATTGAAGAATTATAAAATTAGGAACATTTGCTATTGTTGGTAAATCGTACAATGACTTGAGTTGATATTTATGATAATGAATCTATTGATAAAAAAATGAGCTATAGTTTTTGGTAACTATAGCTTAATCTGTTTAATATAGCAACTTCTGTATGCGAATTCGAGTTCTTTTGCGACCTTATCGGGGTCTACTGTTTTTGAGGTTGTGATAGTATCATTGTTTGTACTCCAAGTAAAAAGAAATAGTTTAATAGAAGGTATGAGGGTTGATCGTATAATGTGTTAGATATTTATAATTCACAACGAGTGTAATTTGGCAATCAATGCTTCTTGAAGGACTTGTGAAAAATTGATTTTCTTGCTCATAGCTTCTTTGTTTAACCATTCGGGTATGGTTAATGTTTTTTTGATAGCTTTATTGAAATGTGTTTTCGCATATTCTTCAACATCAACAGATACAAGGGTGACAAAAGATTGTTTAAATTCGAATTCAAGTTCAGATGCGATTTGTGTTGGATCAATTTCTTCTAACTTTGAAGGAATTGGAATATCTTCATTGTCTAGTTTTGCGCTGAACAATGCACCGGCTAGACAATCTACGGCCATTTCCATTGCATCTTGTAGTGAATCTCCACATGTGGAAAGGTAATTGAAGTCTGGAAAAATGACAGAGTAATGATTTTCTTCTTCAAAGAAACAAGCTGGATAAATTGACAACATGTTGTTTACCTCCTTTTTAAAATGTACAAGCCCTTGCTTGTCTTAGGATAAGTCGTTAGCTATCCTTAGACATCATTGATACTATAGTATATCAAAATATACGTATATATGCTATACGTATTGATGCAAAACGTATAAACAAAAAGAAGGAGGTTAATCCTTCTTTGAAATATAGAGTGTACATGTAAAGTCTAGGTTTTTAGACTGGTCAATTAAGTATTGTGGTTGTACTTTTGCGCCCCAGCTATTGATTCCGCCTACGCCCATTTGTTGTTTTGTGATTCTTAAGTGGGTTGTATTGGTTTGTGGAAGTTCAAATGTGTGGTTAGCATTATATAGGTGCATAAAGGAATACTTGCTTGCCATGCATTCCATTTTTTCAGACTTGATGTTTACTTGAATGGTGTCATTGGATAGGCTGCACCATTTGCAGTCTGTGTGGTTACCATGTTCTTGTGGTTTTAAGTATGGAATGTAGTTTGTGTCTACGTTTTCAAAGTAGAAATCGGTTAAGGCATGGTCTCGATCTATATATGTGTCTTTTTCGCCTTTTCCAAAGTAGGCGAAGTTTTTAAACTCTTCTTTTAGAGCAAACTCGATTCCAAAGAGTGGTAGTGTTTGTCTTTGTGAGTTTTTGTCTAGGTGCAACTGAATTTGAATACTTTGATTGTTGTAGACTGTATAGACGAGTTTACATTCTTCTTCAATGGATTCAAGTTGTATTGTATAGATCATTTGTGCGCATTTGGAGTTTCGTATCATTTTAAAGTTGACTACATTTTGAAATAGGCTGGCATTTAGCCAGTTGGCATAGGTTTGTTTAGCACCGCGATCATTGTCTGTTAAGGCTCTGTAGAAGACGGGTTTTGGTGCTTGTTGAAGTATTTCTTCATCATTTACTTGAATGGATACTAAACCTTTTCGTTTATCGAATAAGTATTCGGTATCGATAAATTGAATGCCAATTGTTTCTTTGCCTTCCACTACGAGCATGGCTTGTTCTTTGGGTTGGTCTTGTTTGACTTCAAAGACTTGTTGGTCAAAGGATTGAATGCCAAGTGGTGTTTTGTAGTAGATGGTTTTTGTGTAATAGCCTGGGGTATTGATTTGTTTAAATTGTACGGGCATTGTTTTTGTAGTGCCTGGTTCTACACTTGTTTTAAAGATGCCGGATTGAATCACGAGTCCGTTTTGTTTCAATTCAAAGATAAAGGTATCTTTACTTAGGTCGTAGAATAGGTTTTTATTTTTAATGGTTACCGAATCGAAATGGATTTCCATATCGACATAACGGTAGAGTTGTTTTAGTTCTTGGCTTTTGCCGGTTTCTTCTCGATTGGCTAAAAGGATGCCGTCTCCACAAAAGTTAGAGTCGTTAGGATAGTCGTCGAAGTCTTGTCCATAATAGTATTGTCCGTCTTTTAAAATGGCTTGGTCTACATAATCCCATACAAAGCCGCCTTGGTATTGTTCGTATTCGTCTTCTAGATTGGTATATTCTTCCATGCCTCCTAGACTATTTCCCATGGCGTGCATATATTCACATAGCATAAATGGTTTCATTGGATGGCTTTCTAGATAGGCTTTCACATTTTCTGGAGATGTATACATTCTAGATTCAATGTCCGATGCGTTTTCGAATGTTCGATCTTGTGTAATGCCTTCATAGTGGACAAGTCTTGATGGGTCTTGTTCTTTGAAGTAGTCGTGTAGGATCATAAAGTTGGATCCGCTTCCTGATTCATTTCCAAGTGACCACATTAAGATGCAGGCATGGTTTTTGTCTCTTTCATACATGCTTCTTGCACGGTCTAATAAACAATCTGTCCATTCGGTTTTGTTTTGTGGAAGGATGTCATTTACTCCATGTGTTTCTAGATTCATTTCGTCAATGACGTAGATTCCGTATTGGTCGCATAGCTTATACCAATAGCTGTTGTTTGGATAGTGAGATGTTCTTATGGCGTTGATGTTTAGTGATTTTAAGATACGGATGTCTTCTTCCATTTGTTCTTGGGATAAACATCTTCCTGTTTTTGGATCCCATTCATGGCGGTTGATGCCGTGGAATACAATTCGTTTTCCATTGAGTTTCATAATGCCATATTCTAGCGTGAATTTTCGAAAACCAACTTGTTCTTGAATGGTTTCAATGATTTCGTTGTTTGTATCGTATAGAACGAGTTCTAATTGATACAGATTAGGAAATTCACTGCTCCATAGGCATGTATTTTCTACTGGGATTTCAAATGTATCTTGCATATTGCCATTCCACACGATGTTTCCTTGTGGATCGTATAGTTTAGCTTGTAGTGTGTGAGGTTCATTACTGCTCATTTTACAAACACAACTAAGAACACTTTTGTTTGTGTCTAGATCAATGTCTGTATCGATTTTTAAGTCTTGTATGTGAAGACTAGGTTGTTTATAGATCATGACATCTCTAAATAGGCCTGTAAAGCGCCACATGTCTTGGTCTTCTAGCCATGTGCCTGTGCATTTTTGAAAGATGCGTACGCAGAGTACGTTATCTTTTTCTTGTGTATATTTTGTAATGTCAAAACGGCTTGGGGTAAAGGAATCTTCGGAGTATCCGATAAATTTACCATTTAGCCATACGTAGATATTGGATTCTACGCCTTCAAAGGATAGAATGAGTTTATTTCCAATAAAGTCTTGTGGACAATCAAATGTTTTACGATATTGATAGACTTTATTTTTGTCCATATCAATTTGTCCGGGTTTAACCACGTCATGACCATCCCAAGGGTAGGTAACGTCTGTATAGTGTGGGTTATCGAATCCTTGAAGCTGAATGTGTCCGGGTACTTGGATGTCGTTCCAGTTGGAGTCATTAAATTCTGTATTATAGAAGAATTTAAAGCATGAATCATAATTTTTTGAAAGGTTGAATTTCCATGTTCCATTTAGTGAGAATGAGCTTGGCTTTTTGTCCTTTCCAATTGTATATATGTGGTCGCTATAAGCGTGTTGTCTATTTACTTGAAAGACGCGTGGGTCTTTGATCCAGTTTAAGTCTGGTGTTCGCATTGTATCACTCCTTGTTTTATTGGTAACTTAAATTATATCAAAGGCAAGTATTGAAAGGAAGGTAAAAATCAATTAAAATAGTTGTTAAATTGGAGGTTGAAAGATGTCAGACATTCTTGGTTTTGTGGTTTCAATAGCCTTAATTTATTTTGGGATCAAAGTCGCATTTAAGTTCATTAAGTGGATTGGAATTTTGTTGGTTGTAGTATTTGTGTTTAAGATGGTAGCACTTCTTATATAAGGGAACATGAAGTTCTCTTTTTTTTTATGTTCTAACGATAATTTATAGTTTTAACGTATTAATTTGAAAATAATTTAATTTTTTTGGCTTAACTAGCAATTTGGTGACATGTCGATATATTCGACATTAATAGTGTCTATTT
>NZ_QSPK01000002.1:72260-98318 GCF_003436425.1 Eubacterium sp. TM05-53 | reverse complement strand
TTAAATAGACACTATTAATGTCAAATATATCGACATGTCACCAAATTGCTAGTTAAGCCTTTTTCTATATAAATCTACCCACATTTACTGATGAAGAGCCGGAAATATTGATACATTCTTATCATCGATGGATGATTCCATGTATGAAGCTAAAAATATGCATCGTTTAATGTACTAAACAAGGCGAGTTCATCGCCTTTTTAATTTGCAAAAAAAAGACGAGCAATTTGATTACTCATCTAGTTTTTCAATTACTTTTTTAATGTAGTAGGTTCTTAATAAACCAAAAATCAAGATACAGATTCCAATCATGGAAATAGCTTTTTCTTGATACAACAAGCCAAACACAAAGACGACAATGCCAAGTCCAGCAAGCTGTAATTGTTTAAAAATAACCTTTTGTTTATCATTCATTAGCGAACAGTTACACCATTAGGCATTTCTTTTGCGACTGTGACAAATGACAAGTCTTTATCATCTGTAGCACACAAAATCATACCATTTGATTCTACACCACGTAATTTAACTGGTTTTAAGTTTGTCACTACAACAACTTGTTTTCCAATCAATTCCTCAGGTTTGTAGTGTTTCGCAATACCACTCACGATTTGACGAACTTCACCACCCAAATCAACTTGTTCAACCAATAAACGATCTGCCTTTGGATGTGGTTCACACTTCACGATCGTACCTACTTTGAATTGTAGTTTCGCAAAATCATCAATTGTGACTTCTTCTACTTTTTCTTCTTTTTTAGGCTCTTCTTTTTTAGCTGCTTCTTTTTCTTTATTGAATTCTTCCATGAATTTCTTTTCATCGATACGCGCAAACAATGGTTCACACTTTTCAACGACATGGATATCTGTTTCTAAGTTTCCAAAAGATTCACAAGAATCTAAATCTGTTACTTTTGTATTTAAATATGCGAACATCTTATCTGCAGTTTCAGGTAAGAATGAGTGCAACAATAAAGCTGAAATACGAATAGATTCTAATAAGTTATATAAAACTGTAGCTAAACGATCTTGTTTTGTTTCATCCTTCGCAAGTACCCAAGGCATTGTTTCATCAATATACTTATTTGTACGACGAAGCAATGTGAATACTTCATCTAATGCATCACCAACACGAAGTTCTTCCATCTTAGCTTCAACTTTCTTCTTCGTTTCTAAAGCACAAGCTTTTAATTCTTCATCAACAGCTTCGCATACATTTGGATTTGTGACTAAACCACCAAAGTATTTATTTGACATCGCAATTGTACGAGATACTAAGTTTCCTAAAATGTTTGCCAAGTCTGAATTGATTCTTTCAATCATCAATTCCCAAGTAATCGTTCCATCTTGTGCAAATGGCATTTCGTGTAAACAATAGTAACGAACAGCATCTACACCAAAGTGAGCTACTAAATCTTCAGCATAAATCACATTTCCTTTTGATTTAGACATTTTGTCACTTCCAGTAAGTAACCATGGATGACCAAATACTTTCTTGGGTAAAGGTAAATCCAATGCCATTAAAATAATTGGCCAATAAATTGTGTGAAAACGCAAAATATCTTTACCAATAATGTGAGTAGCTGGCCAATACTTTTTAAACTTTTCATCACTTTCACCATTCGCATGATAGCCAAGTGTAGTGATATAGTTGCTTAATGCATCAATCCAAACATATACAACGTGTTTTGGATCAAAGTCAACAGGAACTCCCCATGTAAATGATGTACGAGATACACAAAGATCTTGTAATCCTGGACGCAAGAAGTTATTCAACATTTCATTCTTACGAGACTCTGGTTGAATGAAATCAGGATGATCTTCAATATATTTGATCAAGCGATCTGCATACTTTTGCATATTAAAGAAGTAAGCTTCTTCTTTCGCCTTCTTAACTGGACGACCACAATCTGGGCAACATCCATCTACCAATTGAGATTCTGTCCAGAATGATTCACAAGGCGTACAATACCATCCTTCATAAGTTCCTTTATAGATATCGCCTTGATCATATAAACGTTTAAAAATGCTTTGTACTTCTTTTACGTGATAATCATCTGTAGTACGTACAAAATAATCATAGCTTGTGTTCATTAAATCCCAGTTTGATTTAATTTGAGCAGCCACACCATCAACGAATTCTTGTGGACTTACGCCTGCAGCTTTTGCCTTTTCTTCAATTTTTACACCATGCTCATCCGTACCTGTTTGAAAGAATACGTCATATCCTTGTGCTCTTTTAAAACGAGCAATCGCATCCGACAAGATAATTTCATATGTATTCCCAATGTGAGGTCTACCTGATGTATACGCAATGGCCGTTGTTAAATAAAATGGTTCTTTCTTTTGTGTCATCTTCATTTCCTCCTATCCTACAAATAAAAAAGCCTTCATCCAAGGACGAAAGCTTCGTGGTACCACCTTAGTTTGTGTTTTCACACCTCAAGCTGTTAACGCCAGCATACGTCTTTACCTACCTATCGATAAAGAAGCTCCAAGACCATCTTCTCTATATATTGTACGCAGATTCACACCAAACCATCCGCTCTCTTTAGTACGCCATATAAATACTCTTCTTTTCTAAGCTTATTGACTTGTTTATTATACGCTATAAAACGTATTTTGAGCAAATTTATTTCGCAGCTTTTGTCAAAATTTTTACCAACGGCAAAGCCTTTTCAGGACAATTTGAAACACCCATATGGTATTTTGGCTTAGTAGGACCATGATAATCACTACCACAAGATACGAATAATTTACGTTTTTGAACAATTTTTAATGCCGCCGCAATGGTTTGTTCATGAATATCATTAGAGAAACATTCCACTCCATCCATGCCTAAATCCACAATTTCTTCTAGAACATCATCTGAAATATAGTCTAAGTGCCAGCTTGATAAAATCGCAATTCCTCCAGCACTATGGATCGCATCAATCACCGCTTTCGCATCCGGATAGTTGGCCTTTACATAACAAGGTCCATTCTTGCCAAATACATCGGTTTCAAAGCGAGACATCGCAACACTTTCACTTTCACAACTATCAATATATTTCTTCACAAATGGCAATAAACGCGTTCTTTCGTTATGGAACACCATCTTTGTGATTTCTGTTGGCGTAATTGTCTGGAAACGAGAATTCGAAATCAAAGAATCCACATCAATTCGAATGCCTGAATAGTTTTCAAATTTCTCAACACGCTCCATCGATAAATCTTTTTCACGTTTTAAAGAATTTTGTTCTAACACTTCAAACACTTCATTTGTCCAGTCAATATAATAACCTAGAATACGTACACGCATTCTTTTATATTGCGCATCCACTTCCACACCTGGAATGTATTGGATATTGTATAAGCTTGAAAAACGCACCGCTGCCGCATTGGCTCTTGCACAGTTGTGGTCTGTAATTGAAATGACTTCCAAACGATTTTCTTTGGCTTGTTTAAATAGCTCTTCTACATCGTAATAACCATCATCGCTGTAGTTTGAACGAATATGTAAATCAATTGGTGTTACAACCAATTCTTCTTTTACTAAAGCTGGTTCTGCTTTTGTTTCAAAACGAATTTCCTGATCGGGTTCATTCACTGGAACCAAACCAAAAATCAAATCAAATAGAGTTTGCTGGTTTGGAGTAATCAAGACAACAATACCATTGATGAGCCACCATAAAATGACTCCTGGCACTTGAAAGAAGAATCCTAAAATCATCAAAGGAAGACCAAATCCCAATGCTTGTCGTAAGATCAAATTGATTGGCATTGCCTCTTTTTTATTTCTACGAACCAATTTCAAATCCATAATGGCATATCCAAATGACTGCCCATTTGTTCGTGCTGTAAAAAACGCAAGCAATAATACGCTAGATACAAACAACAAGGCAAACATTAAATAGAATAATAAATCAAAGAAGTGTGGTGGAATCAATCCACACATAATCAATAAAAACTCAAGAACCCATATATAAACAGGCAACAAACAAATGTTGACATCCATCAAAAACGCAAAGAAGTGATTTTGGTAATCTCTTAGATCTCGCTTTAATGGAGTAGCATATTTATATCCGCCTGCACGATACAATTTCGATTTTTTTTGAAAGTATGCTAGAGTTAGATCTTTAAAATTGTATTTCTGTTGTTTCATAAAATCATAAGCCTTTCTTTCGTTATTATAACAATTTTTGGGCATGAAAAAAAGGGCCATAGCCCTTAATCTTGTTTTCTTAAACGTTTTAGTGCAAATGTTAATGCACCTAAAGACATCATACATAACCATGAATAGATCGATACATTTGTGTTTGTTGATGTGTTTACAGGTGTATATTTTCCAGCACTCATACTAAATTTTTGTGCTTCCTGCAATAAACGTTGATATTTTTTACCAACCTTATTCACCAATTCTGCATTAACTGCATTTTTATCCGCTGTAGATAATTTCACCCAGCTAGGCATCGCAGAAAGGATCTTTTGATAATTCAAATTATTAGCACTTGTAAAGATATTTCCACTTGCACTCGTTAAATATGTCTTAATAAAGTTATCTGCTGCAGTACTTGTAACCTCTTGTTTTACTATCGTTGCTACTTTTGCAGCTTCCACACTCTTTGTTTCTACAGTTGGAGCCACAACTTGAGGCTGTTCTTGTACAATTGGTGTTTGTGCTAGTAATTCATTGCTTGCTTCTACTTTTGGTGCAACCTTTTCTTCTAAAGTAACCACCTTGTATACAAAGTTTGAATTATCTTCTAAATACGCATTTAAATGCGCTAACGTTTCATCCACTTTTGCCTGTGTTGATTCATCATTTGAAAGTACAAGACTACAATCATCCAATTCTTTCTTGAAGTTATTATAAGACTCTTCTTCAAGCATATCCTTATCCGATTCTAAAACTTCACTCGCTTCCTGCACTGTTTCATTCAACTTAGAAAAATCCGCTTTTTTAACTAAAGAAGCAGCTGCCGCACTTAAAGCAGACTGTGCCTTTGTGATATCTTCAACAGTACTTGCACCATTCTCTAATACTTTTTTAGCTTCATTCAAACTCGTTTCATATGCAGTATAGCTACGAGTCGTATAGCTATCTTTACCATATGTACTTGATTGATCTACAATAGCTTTTAAACCAGAAATATTGATCAATGCTTTTTTTGCACCATCTAACTTCAATAACTCTTGGCTAAGTTGATCTAAAGTTGAAGTTGTTGATTGAACCAAAAGGCTTGATTCATCCATCACCGTTTTTAAAGCGGCATAGCTATCTGCAGTAAAATTTGTAGAATTTAAACTTTGTGCATCTTTTAAAGAAGTATCTAAAGCTGTTTTAGCATTTAAAATCAATGTATTTGCCTCAGCTACAACAATTTCATATGCACTTAAATTACATCCTTCAGCTTTTTTCATACCTGCTTCTGTATATGCATTTTCATAAGCTGTTTTGATTTGATCCTGATTTTCTTTAGTCAAGACTTTAAACAATTGATCTCCTGCTAATACGAAAGAATAATTCTTTTCATCCACCTTAGTGATCAATGTATATTTCTCTACATCTTTATTTGTACTATCTTTAACAATTTCTTTTGTACTCAAATATTGTTTGATAAAATCTTCTGCAGTAATTGTCTGTTGGGCTTTTTCTTCTAATTTTACTGGCTGTACTTGTTTGGCAAGCACATCCATATTTGGATTTGAAGCCACACAAACCGCTACAGCACTTGCGACACAATAAACTTTTGCTTTATTCACGACAAACCCTCCATTCCATTTCACTATTTTACTCCCAAAATATCAATTGGTCTAGTCCCAATATTCCACAACAAACTTTCGTGCCCACGCATCCGTTGCTTCTAATTGTTCAATTGTAGGGTTTTTAATATATTCTGCCTGCTTACAAGCTTGTTCAATACTTTCTTCAATTTGTAAAAATGAAATCTTTTTATCTAAGAAAAGCTGTACTGCCTGTTCATCCGCCCCATTAAATACGGCACCTAGATTTCCTTCTTTTTTACCAATGGAATATGCTAACTTCAACATCGGATAACGAACATAATCCATTTCTTTAAAGTTCAAATCCATTGTTTTTGTCATATCCAAAGGATGATCCTCCTTTAATACCGGACGATCAGGATAACATAACGCATATTGAATTGGTAAACGCATATCGGCAGATCCAAGTTGTGCAATAATTGCGTTGTCATTGTATTCAACCATAGAATGCACGATACTTTGACGGTGCAACACCGTATCAATTTTTTCATAAGGCAAATCAAATAAATAGTGTGCTTCAATCACTTCAAAACCTTTATTCACCATAGTCGCACTATCCACTGTGATTCGTTTTCCCATATTCCAGTTTGGATGTTTTAAAGTCTGTTCGACTGTTACATCACTTAACTCATCCCTTGTCTTATCTCTAAAGCTACCACCACTTGCCGTAATAATTAAGCGCTTCACATCTTCACTACGATTTCCCTGCAAAGATTGGAAGATAGCAGAGTGTTCTGAATCGATTGGATATAGTTTGGTGTTTGTTTCCTGCAATGTCTGACGCACCAAAACACCGCCTGCAACCAAGCTTTCTTTATTGGCCAATGCCACATTGATTCCTTTCTTTAAGGATGTAAGTGTCGGTTTTAAACCTCTAAATCCAACAACGGCATTCACCAACAAATCGTATTCACAGTTTTCAATACATTGAACCATGGCTTCATCACCACTATACACAGTAACACCACTTAATTCTTTAGCCTTTGAAACATCTGAAATACCAGCCACCTGAATGGTTGGATGTTTATCAATGATTTTCTGCATAACATCTGCTTGATGTCCAGCCGCAATACCAACTAGACAAAATTGGTCTGGATGTTGTTCAATCACATCCACTGTTTGTAAACCGATAGAGCCTGTAGCTCCCAATAATAATATTCTTTTCATAATTCATCACCTGTACTTATAATTTTAACACAATACAGATAGAATTGTGGTTAAATAATCATAAGGAGGTACCTTATGAAAGTCATTGATTTAACACATACCATTTCAGAAGATATGCCAATTTATCCGGGTACAGAAAAACCTAAACTCACTACAGTCAATACATATTCAAAAGATGGATTTAAAGAAACATGCATCCAAATTTGTTCTCATGTCGGAACGCATATGGATCCACCAGCCCATATTTATGAAAATCGCACCACATTGGATCAATTTTCACCAGAACAATTCATTGGTAAGGCTTTAGTTGTAGATTGTAGAGATTTAAAGGAAGGACAAGCCATCACAATGGATAAAATCAATATCGAGAAAGCTAGATCTGCAGACTTTCTTTTCTTTAATCTTGGTTGGGACAAACATTTCAAAGGCGAAACTTACTTTAATGACTTTCCTTATAATTCAAGGAAATTTTAAAGGTATTGGCTTTGATGTGATTGGATTGGATCCCATACATGATGAAAATCTGACTCGACACAAAGCATTATTTAAAGATACAGATATTGTGAACATCGAAAACCTGACTAACTTAGATCAATGCGGAAATGATTTATTTTGGTTTAGTTGTTTCCCACTTAAAATTGAAAACTGTGAAGGCTTTCCTATTCGAGCGATTGCTTGGTATGAATAAAGACCGGATCACCGGTCTTTCAATTTTTTCTTTTCATTATATAATTGTTTATCCGCTTCAATAAACCAATCATTCCATTTATGAATATCTTTGTGATATGGTGCACATCCAATACTCACATCTAAGTCAAAGGGAAAAGATAGTTTTTTTATATACGCATGAATTCTTTGGCACAAACCTTCTACATCATTTCCTTTATACACAATCACAAATTCATCCCCACCATAGCGAGCAATAAAATCACTTTTTTCAATACAAGATTCTTTTAAACAGTTCGCAATGGCCTTTAATGCTAAATCCCCTTGCGCATGTCCATGCTCATCGTTGATTTTCTTAAATCTATTCACGTCCAGCACTAACAAGTACATATTTAAATCTTGACTTCTTACACACTCAAACAAATGCTGCTCCATACGATTTCGGTTATTCAATTGGGTTAATGGATCAATGGAAATCATTTGTTCTTCCAAACTAATATATACGGTTAAAATACTAAGACTGGTTCCTACGCAGAAAACAGGAATATCACGGAAAACATCTTGAATCGTACCAATCAATAATAGGGATATCATATAGATGCCTAAAATTTGATTCGATTTCTTTTGTTGGTAATTCTTTGCCCTATGACTATAAATATAAGCCTGATAAGCTCCGACAATGAAATAGATATCATTTATAAGCACATACAGAATGTAGAGTGGTCCATCTCGAAAATTCCCATTATGATCAATATAAAATAGACATCCATTCAATGTATTTATCAATAGTAATACAACACTAATAATCACAGGAAGCATCGCAAAAAGTGTTTGCGATTTCTTTGCATAATGAATATCAAGCATTGTCTGAATATAGTTAAACCATGCAAGTGTGCATAATGAAAAGAACAGGAAGCACATTTCGTTTAGAAACAGGTCCTGACTATTTGTCGTCATTCGTACTAAATCGGTTTGAAAATATAATATATGTAAAATGACAACAGCTAAAAAGCTGACTTTTTGAGTATTTTTCATCATAGAACGATAGGTTTTAAATCCTAAAATCAGCATGATAGCTACACATATATAATAGATTTCCGCAAAAAGAATTTCGTTCATACAACAATTCTATCACGAAAAAAAGATCATATCACCTTTGTTCGGTAAATATGATCTGTTTTTTAAATTAATCTTCAAATGACAATGGTTTTAAATCCCAGATTTCTTTAGCATATTCGCTAATTGTACGGTCACTTGAGAAGTATCCTGATTTGGCAATATTGACTAACATTGTCTTAGCCCAGCGACTCTTATCCATGTAACGAGCTTGTACTTTTTCTTGAGCATATACATAGGCATCAAAGTCAGCTAATACAAAGAATTCATCATTACGCATCATTAAGTCGTTGTTGATCAACTTAAATTCATTTGGATCATTTGACCAAGTGCAGTTTTTAAGTGAATCAATCACCATACGAATGTTGTAACTTTTGTTATATAAGTTCCATGCATTATATGAGTTTTCATGACGAAGTTCATTGATGTCTTCTACATGTAAACCAAAGATTTCTGCATTTTCGTATCCAACACGCTCAACGATTTCAACGTTAGCTCCATCAAGAGTACCAAGAGTGATTGCACCATTCATCATGTACTTCATATTTCCTGTACCACTTGCTTCTTTACCAGCTGTAGAAATTTGTTCAGAAACATCTGCCGCATTTAATAAGATTTCAGCAATAGATACTGAGTAGTTAGGAATGAAGACAACCTTCATGTATTTAGAGATTTCAGGATCATTATTCACAACATTGGCAACCATGTTGATCAATTTAATGATTTCCTTCGCTAAATCATAACTTGCTGCTGCTTTTGCAGAATAGAAGAATGTACGAGGGTAAATTCTAAATGAAGGATCCTGTTTCATTCTTAAGTATAAATACATAACGTGGAAGATATTTAATAATTGACGTTTGTATGCGTGAAGACGTTTAGCTTGGCAATCAAAGATGGAATTCACATCAATATCAATACCTAAGTTTTCTTTTACATAGGCAGCCAAAATCTTTTTACGCTCTAATTTCACATCCATGAATTTAGCTTGTAAAGCCTCATCTTCAACGTGTGCCATTAAATCTTCTAATTTTTCTGGATTTGTCTTGAACTCATCTCCAATTGTATCTTCTAACAACTGAGTCAATTGAGGGTTTGAGAACAATAACCATCTACGGTGAGTAATACCATTTGTCTTATTGTTGAATTTATCTGGATAAATTGTCACAAAATCTTTGAATACATCATTTACTAAGATTTCAGAGTGAAGTTTCGCAACACCGTTTACACTGTGTGAACCAACAACAGCCAAGTTAGCCATGTGAACTTGTCCTTCTTTTAAGATTGAAACATTGTTGAAGATTCCACATAATCCTCTGTGATCTACGTCATATTTGAAACGTCGGTTGATTTCTTCAATGATCATATATAGACGTGGCAACAATGAACGAACCATGTCTTGAGGCCATTTTTCAAGTGCTTCTGCCATAACTGTGTGGTTTGTATACGCAACAGTCTTTGTCACGATATTCCAAGCATCATCCCATTCATAGAAGTAATCATCTAGTAATACACGCATTAATTCAGGAATAACTAATACAGGGTGTGTATCATTTAACTGAATCGCAACTTTATCACCTAAATTATCTAAGCTTGGGTATACACGTAAGTGTGAACGAATAATTTGATCAATTCCAGCACATACAAAGAAATATTCTTGTGTTAAACGCAAACGTTTTCCTTCGATTGTTGAATCATCAGGATATACATTTGCTGTAATAGCTGTTACTTGATTCAAATATTCATTTAATCCACCTGAGTTTACAGAATCTTCATCAACTTCTGCATCCCATAAGCGAAGTGTATTTGTGGTTGTTGTATGATATCCAACGATTGGTTCATCATAAGGTACAGCACGTACGACAAATTCTGGATGATGTTGAGCATAAAATTTTCCATATCCATCCATGTATCCATCTACGTAACCACCAAATTTAACTTTTACGGCATGTTGAGGTTTCCATACTTCCCAAACATTACCATTCTTTAACCAGCAGTCTGGCAATTCAACTTGTTGGTTGTTTTCAATTTTTTGTTTAAACAAACCGTAACGGTATCGAATACAGTTACCATGTCCTGGTAAGTCAAGAGATGCTAATGAATCCATGAAACATGCGGCAAGTCTTCCTAAACCACCATTTCCTAATCCTGCATCACTTTCAATGTTTTCCATGTCATTGATGTCCATACCCAAATCTTTTAAACCATCTTTAACAATATCATAAATATTTAAGTTCATTAGGTTACTTGTCATTAAACGACCCATCAAGAATTCCATAGAAAAATAATAAAGCTGTTTTGATTCTGTTTTCTTGATCGCATTTTTAGTTTCTCTCCAATGCTCTCCGGCAAAATCACGAATCATGTTACCAAGGACAATATATCGCTCTTCAGGATATGTATCTTCAAAATCACGTCCATAGGCATCAGAAACAGCTTCTTTAAAGCTTTCTTTAAAACTATCTTTAGACTCAAATAGATGTGGCATAATCTAAATCTCCTTCCAACACTTTTACATTATACCTTTATTTCAAGCCATTTTTCAACTTTATCCCACTTTAAAAACATCAAAATCCCAAAAATAGCCAACAGTTTTATGGGTTTTGATGTATTCATCACCCAAAAGGCGACGAATTGAGGCGATATGAACCGTCAAAGTGTTATCCAAAATTTCGTGATGATACGCTTGTTCCAAGTAAAAAACCAACGCCGATCTTGATACTGTTTTGTGAGGAACATCCATCAGTGTTGAAATAATGGTAAAACTTGCCTTAGGAATAAAGATCTTTTCTTTACCCTTTTGGATAATGTTAGAATCCATATCAATCAATAGATTTCCTGTTCTATATAACCCCTTTTTCTTTCGAACATTTTCAATAGACATTGAAATCAATCCGTTACTGTAATTTCTCACTTCATCATTCACTTTTAAGTTTTGGCATAACATAGCTGGTGTTTTGTAGTAAACCTGCCCGTTTTCTTCAATACGATCCACAGGATAGCCATTGTCAACTAACTCTTCAAGCAGTTCTAAATCGACCTCCGTAATCAATTTACAAAACTTCATATGTATACTTTTCTCCTTTAACTAACCATTTCACATTTGGCTCGTATCAATAGTATCCCATATCTATGTGAATTTAACATTAAAAACTAACTTTTTGTTAATTTGTGCAAATTTTCAATTAATTTGTGCAAATACAGAGTACCTTTTTATGATTTTTTACTCAAATTTCTCTATTTTACCGAAACATTTAATGTTTGAATCTATAATCATTCCACCCTCTTCATAAATGCCATACACAGGAATCTGTTTTTCAGAATTCACCTTTTCAATACTTTGCATCTGTACTTTACTTCTTCTAAAATGAGGTTCAATCGCAAAACCAGATAAACAGCCTAAACCTGTCTGATATGAAAATTCTGGATAATCCTCATCTGGACTTATGTGATAAGAATCAAGCTGAATCATGGCTCCTGCACTATATCCAATCATAATTCCCTTATAATTTTTAATCAGCTTCTTTAATTTCTTTTCTTTAATTCGCTTCATCATCAGATCTGGAGTTCCACCCGTCAACATCAAAACAGAACTATTTAAAATCTTTTCCTTCATTTCATCCATCGAATCTTTAAAGTAATTGACCCATACAATTTTTTCCTTACCAATTCCATACTTGTAGAACACATCTTGATTAGAGCGATACCATATGCCTTGTCCAGGCGCATATTGTTTATTCCAATCCAATTCATTTTTTGTATCATCAAAAAAGCTAAATGGAAGGATACAAACACGATCATTTTTAGATATATACGATTTTAAATTCATATAGATCCACTTTTCATCGATCATACTCGTATTTAATAAGACATGAACAGGATGAATACTATTTTCAACTTCTTTTACTCCATCAAAAGTATATGGCTTCTTATTTTCAAACTCTTCAAAACACTTCATATCACTCGTTGCCTCATGCATAGTGACAACTCTATTATTCTCATCAATATATAATTTCATTTTTGGCTCCTTTCAAGAAAAAAGATGGACTCTTATTGTCCATCATCTTCGTTTTGCGCATTTGCGATATTTTGTTGAATCTGTTCACTTGCCGCTTTTAATTGATTTGAAAGATCAGGATCTTTCGCACTTGTCATATTATCCGTAACAGGACCATCACTAGCTCCGGTTTTTGTCAATTTTAAATATGTCCAGCCATCGGCCGTATGTGTATCATCAATCAAATAATTATAAGAATCAATCTCTAGATCATACATCTTTGAGCTATCTTTATTTGTAAAATATGTATCAATTGGCAATTGTTCATTCACAATATTATATGCACTATCAAGTGCTGCATTTGCCACATCATCCGTTGCACTATCAACTAGATCAATATGTACACGTAGTGTTGCACTTAATAAATTCACACTTACCTTTTCTACATTATCAATGTTTCCTAAAGCACTCTCAAGAGATGAGATATTGTCTTTTGTGATGGCAGGATCTAAATCCGTTTTTGAAAAACGACTACCTTCTACAGGTCGATTTTGTCCACCTAAACTTGTCAATAATACATATCCTACAATCACAACAGGAATCATAATTATAATAACAGTAAACCATACAAGCTTGTGTCCTTGGCCTGTAGGTTTATTGGACGTATGTCTTCTACGCTTCATCTTGGCCATTAAAAAACCTCCTAATAACGTACTTATTATAACACAGTACACAAAAACATTAAAAGTCTGAATGAATCAGACTTTTATCTTTTCTTTAATTCTTCTTGAATCAACTCATTTGTACGCTTAGGATTTGCCTGACCACGACTTGCCTTCATGACCTGACCTACTAAGAATCCAACGGCACGATCCTTACCATTCTTGAAGTCTTCAATCGATTGTGGGTTGGCATCTAAAACACTGTTAACGATAGCTAAAATAGCACCATCATCACTTACTTGTTTCATACCCTTTTCTTCGATGACCTTCTTAGGATCTTTTCCTTGCATAACCTCTTCAAATACAACTTTACCTTGTTTACCACTGATTTCTCCAGCCTCGATCACATTGATCAAGCTAGCCAAGTTTTCACTTGTACAAGGCACCTTCGCAAAGCTTAAGTTGTTTTTGTTTAAATAAGCTGAAACATCACCAATGATCCAGTTGCATGCTTTTTTCGCAAATTTTGTCGATTTTAATACTTCTTCAAAGAAATCTGCCATTTCTCGATCAGAAACCAATACACCTGCATCATATTCACTTAATTCATAATCCTTCATGAAACGAGCTAAACGAGCATCAGGAAGCTCTTCTAGATTATCCTGAATGGATTTAACCCAGTCAAGATCCAATTGGATAGGGAAAATATTTGGTTCTGGGAAATATTTATAGTCAACATTTCCTTCTTTTTTACGCATTAGAATTGTAGTCTTTTGTGCTTCATCATAACGACGAGTCGCCTGTTCTACTTTTTCACCTGCATCTAATAATGCAGATTGACGTTCAATTTCTGCTTGAACTGCTTTTTGAACATTCGCAATGGAGTTCAAGTTTTTGATTTCTGTCTTTGTTCCTAAAGTATCTTTATCTTTACTCAAAGAAATATTGACATCACAACGCATACTTCCTTCTTCCATCTTAACATCACTGACATTTAGATATAAAAGATTTTTACGAAGTGTTTCCACATAAGCAGCTGCCTCTTTTGCACTATGCATATCTGGTTTTGATACAATTTCAATCAATGGTGTTCCAGCACGGTTGAAGTCAATATATGTACCTGTATCTTTATGGAACTGTTTTGCGGTATCCTCTTCCATATGAATACGCTCGATGCGAATTTGTTTCTTTTCTCCATCCACATCAATTTCTACATATCCATTTGTTCCAATAGGATGAAATTGTTGTGTAATCTGGAATCCTTTTGGTAAATCTGAATAGTAATAGTTTTTACGATCAAAACGAACCAATGTTTCAAGATCACAATGCATAGCTGTACATGCCTTGATAGCCAAGGCTACAGCCTCTTTATTTACACATGGTAAGCACCCAGGATGACCTAGATCCACAACACTTGTACATGTATTTGCGACTTCTCCAAAGCGCACAGGTGCACCAGAGAACATTTTTGTATTTGTCTTTAATTCACAGTGAATTTCAATACCAATCGTTACAAAATAATTCATTATTATCCCTCCAAACATTGTCCTTTTAAGCCAGTGCATTCTTCAATCGCACTAGATACATCAAACATTTTTTGTTCTTCAAAAGGCTTACAAGTTAAATTCACAGCCACAGGCATAGAATCTACTTTTCCTAGTGGAAGTGTAATACTTGGATAACCAGAGAAATTTTGTAACTGCATGTGTTCTTCGGCAAAACTAGATACGCCAAAACGAACATCTGAACTTTCATTGATTAATGGTGCAATCGTTGGTGCTGCAACACTTAATACAGCATCACATTCTTCAAACATCTTCGCGTAAGCTTGAACGATCAAGCGACGAATCTTTTGGGCTTTTCTAAATAAACGATCTTGATTTTCTTCAAACAAAGAATATGAACCAATCACGAAACGAGCACGAACATAGCTTGAGAAACCTTTTGTACGTGTATTTGTCATGACTTCTTCTAAATCTTGACCATCTTCACGCATACCAAAACGAATACCATCTAGATTTGAATGATTGGCTGTTGCTTCTGCATTCGCAATTGTCTTATAGACAGGTGCAATCAATTCCATATATTCTTTTGGCATTTCCACTTCAACAATCTTAGCTCCTTTTTCCTCTAACTTAGAAACTAAAGCGTTAAATTGAGCCTTTAATTCTTCGTTTTCAACTTCATCGATTACAGTTTTAAATACACCAATCGTTTTATTTGTAAGATCACTATTCAATAATTTAGAATATTCACCAACAACTTCATAACTAGAAGTCATATCATGATCATCACGACCTGCTAAAACTTCTAAAGCTAATGCAGCATCTTTTACATTCGTTGTGAAATATCCAACGTGATCTAATGAACTCGCATAAGGAATAATACCATAACGTGAAATACGTCCATATGTTGGTTTAACCCCAACAACACCACAATATGCTGCTGGTTTTCGAACACTGTCTCCTGTATCTGTACCAATGGCCAATGGTACACATCCTGCGGCAACTAAAGCAGCACATCCACCACTTGATCCACCTGGAATGCGGTCTAGATCATAAGGGTTGTGTACAACACCTGTGTAAGCATTCTTGTTGGTTCCACCCATACCAAGTTCATCCATGCTTGCCTTACATACAAAGTCAGCTCCTGCTTCTCTTAATTTTTTTACGATTGTCGCATCATAAACAGGAACATAGTTATCTAAAATACGGCTGCTTGCGGTTGTACGAATACCACAAGTAGAGATGTTATCTTTTAAGGCAACACTAACACCAGAAAGTTTTCCAACATTTGTGTTATCAGCTTCATCAATCATAGTTACTACGGCATTTAATTTTGGTTGAACCGCATTGATTTTTTCAATAACGGCTGTTTTATTTGCACAATTTGAAATTTCCATCTTACTTCACCACCTTTGGAACGTGAACATGTCCCATACGCGCATCTTTTACATTCTTCAATGCTTCTTCTTGCGTTAATACATCACTTACAACGTCTTCTCTTAAGAATGTCGTAGGTGCTTCAAAAGGATAAACCATAGGTTCTACACCTTCTGTGTCCATTTTTTCAAAAAGGGATACTTGTTCTTCTACGGCAACGAAATCTTTTTTCAATTCTTCGATTTCTTCATCACTCAAATCAAACTTCAAGTCGTTTGCCAATTTGTGAAAATATTCTGTACTGAACTTTTCCATACTTTCCTCCTATATCTTACTGATCACATTACATTCACTTGAACCAGATGCTCTCTCTATTAATGCATACACTGTATCATCATTTAGAATGGTAATCAAATAGTCGCATTTTTTTGAACTAAATGTATCCATCTGATCTTTTACATCTTCAATCACAGCCAAGATTTCTCCGGCTGTCTTTCCGTGTGCTGTAATTGTCAAATTTAATTTCTTTAATTTTTTAGATTCAAACTTAGCTTCACCCGTAATATACGTGTTATCTGGAAGAACTCTTGAAATCTCTTCTTTAAAAGACGCAAATTCCGTTGCGGCCGATGAATCCAATTCTGTAAAGCGTGAACTTGGAACCAATGTCCACTCTTGATTTAAAGAAGTAAAGCTTCCTTGTCCACCCTTATAATATCCTTCATAGATATAGCCACCTTTACCGGTTGTATTTGAATCATCCAAGCGATAAGCTGCTATAAAGATTGGAATATTCTTATTGATTTCATTGAAACGCTCATGCATATAGGAAGCTAATTTAGAAAAAGTAACCTCCAAATAGTTTTTCATCTTCTCATCCGTAATTTCTACACTTGAACCATCCGATGCGTTTAATTCTCCATTCACGACAAGGCCTAATGAAATTCCTTTTAGATTATCGTTTGTGTACCAATCCAATTCATACAAATCAACTAAAATTGTCGCATTTGTCACAATTCCATTTCCCGTATCAAATTCTTCATCGGCACTTGGATTTAATCCATTTGGATTTCCATCACGAACCGTTCCCAATAATCCTCTAGATCCGTCTGTCGCATCCAATTCATCATAATCTAAGAATTGATGTGTCTTATAGCCTACTGTAGTAGGTGAAAAATACTTTTTTGATAGATCCATCAATCCACTTTCCATTTCTACACGTAAATCTGTATCTTGAATTAAGCCTACATGTTTACTTCTTGTGTCACTGGATTCATAAGGCAAAATAGCTTGATATGAATCGTCATCTAAGGCATTTGCCTGATTCTTATTTCCGGTAGAACAAGCGCATAAACATAAAGCGAGTAAACCCAATACTAATTTATTCTTTCGCATTTTCTACCTCCTGCACAAACTCTTCTTCACTCATTGTCATAACACCTAGACTCTGGGCTTTTGTAAGTTTTGATCCAGCTGCCGTACCATAAATAACATAATCTGTTTTTTTAGATACAGAACCCGACACATTCGCGCCTAAAGATTCTAAAATAGCTTTCGCCTCATTACGCGTATAATGTTCTAGAGTACCCGTTAATACGCATGTTTTATTTGTGAAACGACTTTGTACAACTTGTTTCTTTTCTTGTGTGAAATTACATCCAGCCTGTTTTAAGACTTCAATTAAATGAAGATTCTTTTCTTCTTTAAAGAAAGCTACAACACTTTGGGCTGTAATCAAACCAATATCATGAATCGTAACTAAATCATCCATACTTGCATGCATTAAAGTATCGATATCACCAAATTGTTCAGCTAAGATCATAGCTGCTTTTTTACCAACTTGACGAATTCCAAGACCATATAAGATGACACCCAATGGCTGTTTTTTACTATTTTCAATGGATTCAAGTAGCTTATCCACAGATTTCTTTTGATAGCCTGGCTTTTCAATCAATTCATCATAGTAACGATCTAAGAAATAAATATCTTCAATCGAATTTAAATAACCCCATTCGTGTAATTGCTCAATTTTCTTATCACCTAAAGTATCGATATTCATCGCATCTCTTGACGCAAAATGAATCATACTTTCGACAACACGAGCTGGACAATCCTGGTTGATACAATAGTGTGCCGCTTCATCAGGTAGTCGTACTAAGTGTGAACCACAAATTGGACATGTCGTTGGGAAATGATATGGCACTTGTGTTCCATCTCTTCTTTCAGGTACGCTTGTTACAACTTCCGGAATAATTTCTCCAGCCTTACGAACGACGACAATATCGCCAATACGAAGATCTTTATTCGCAATCATATCTTCATTATGTAACTGAGCCGCACTCACCGTGGTTCCGGCAACACGAACTGGTTCTAACACAGCGTTAGGCGTAATTTTTCCGGTACGCCCTACTGTAATGACAATGTCTTTTAATCGTGTCAAAACTTCTTGTGCTGGAAATTTATAGGCAGTCGCATAACGCGGTACTTTAGCGGTGCTTCCAAGCCTTCTTTGATCGGCTAAATTATTTAATTTGATGACCATACCATCGATTTCATAAGGTAGGTCCTCACGTTGTTCTTGAATTTTTTGGATAAATTGCCATATCTCATCTACGGTTGTGCAAACTTTACGCAATGGATTTGTTCTAAAATGCATCTTGGACATGGCTTCCAAAGCTTCTTCTTGTGTTTGTACCGCAAAATCAGACGCATTCTGGAAATAATACCAATAGGCATCTAATTTACGACTTGCACACACACTTGAATTCAATTGGCGAATGCTTCCTGCAGCTGCATTTCTTGGGTTCGCAAAAGGGGCTACCCCTTTTTCTTCTTGTCTTTTATTTAATAGTTCAAAGCTTGCCTTAGGCATATACACTTCACCACGAACCTCAACATGTCGCGTTTCAGGAATGTGCATAGGAATGGAAAGGATGGTTTTTACATTGTTTGAAACATCTTCTCCAACTATTCCATCACCCCTGGTCACAGCTCGAGTAAAGTTACCATCATCATATAGTAATGCCATCGCAAGTCCATCGTATTTGCATTCTACGACAAATTCTGGATTCGAAACGCTTTCCGATATTCTTTGAACAAATTCTTCAATTTCTTCTTTATTAAACACATTGCCTAAGGACAACATTTGTGAATCGTGCGTAACCTTTTCAAATCCCTCAAGTACAGACCCAATGATTCTTTGACTAGGACTATTCGCATCATACATTTCTGGATGTTTTTCTTCTAATGCCATTAATTCTTGCATCAAACGATCGTACTCTTGATCGGTAACGCTTGGATTGTCATAGACATAGTATTCAATGGAATATTTTTCTAATTCTTTACGTAAGTCTAAAATTCTTGCCTTTTCATTCATCATACTCACCTAGGCTTTCTTTAAAGAAGGATGTGATGCATTTAATTTTTTCACACCAATCGTATGACCAAAGGCAATGGTTGCGACATCCCCACGTATTTCAAGCACAACACCCTGGCCATAAATCGTATGTTCAACCGCATCCCCTTTACGTAAACGTATTTTCTTTTTATTAGCACCAAGCTTAGATGGTCTTCCTGTTAAGGATTGAGACACAACAACCTTTGGTTGTTCTGGTGCTTCTTCTTTTTCTTGTTCAATATATTCCATTGGGATTTCAGCTCTAAAACGACTTGGTGTTTTAAACGCATCCTGCATATAACTAAAGCCTGTATTCCAAGAAATATACAGTGTTTTTTTTGCACGTGTCATCGCAACATATAGAAGTCTTCTTTCTTCTTCTAATGCCTTCATGCCACCTTCATCACATGCTCTAGAACTTGGGAATACACCATCGTTAAAGTTAACTAAGAATACTGTGTCAAATTCTAGTCCTTTTGCGGCATGTACCGTCATTAAGCTGACTGTATTTTCACTTGTTTCCTGTGTTTTATCCGTAAACAAGGCAATATCTTGTAAATAAGATTCTAAAGTCATTTCTGGATCTTCAATCATACTTTGGGAAATGTCTTCTTTTAATTCCTTTAAATTATCAATACGGTCCTGACCACTTTCTCGATCTTCTTTCAACATCGAAATATAGCCTGTTGTATCTAATACATAATCCAAGAAATCTTCTAACGCATAATGCTCTCTATTTTCACGTAGATCTTCAATTAAATCTACAAACATTTCACATTTCTTCGTAACCGCTGTACTTAATCCAATTGGATCTTTCATGACATCATATAAATTCATATGCCTTTCTGCGGCTTGTCTTTGAAGATTTTCAATTGTACGTGCACCAATACCACGACGAGGTACATTAATCACACGTAGTACATCCAAATCTAATGCCATTTGGTCTGGATCTTCTTCGCTACGGTTTGTACATAATCTTAAATAGCATAGGGCATCTTTAATTTCTTGTCTTTCATAGAAACGAACACCCCCATAGATTACGTATGGAATGCCGACCGATTTAAAGATACGTTCAAAAGCACGTGAAGAATAGTTCGAACGATAAAGAATCGCCATATCTTTGTATTCTAAACCTTTTTTGTGCTTTTCATTAATTTGACGAGCCACAAAGATTGGTTCTTCACTATCTTCTTTACCTTCAAACATTGTGATTTTTTCATCACCAGGAAGTTTTGTGTATAGATCTTTATCAATACGTTCCTTATTGTATTTAATAACGGCATTACTTGCGTCCAGAATAGGTTGTGTTGAACGATAGTTTTCATTCAAAATTACAGTTTTACATGGTTCAAAATCTTTATTAAATTTCAAAATAATGTCAACACTTGCTCCACGCCAAGTATAGATGGTCTGGTCTGGATCTCCTACAACACATAGATGTGTATTCTTTCCAGTTAGTAGTTTAATAATTCCATACTGAATAGGGTCCACGTCCTGGAACTCGTCTACGTGAATATAGTCTAAACGGTTTTGCCACTTCTCACGAACAGAAGATACGCTATTTAATAAGCGATGTCCTTCTAATAATAAATCATCGAAGTCCATAGCCTTCATTTCATTACGACGCTTTTCATAGCCTGCATAAATTTTAGCTAAAGTAATACTGACATCATCCATTGCCATATTACCTGCCATTTGTGGATCAATATAGTTTGTCTTATAAGCACTAATAGCACCGAGTGCACGATTATAAGAAATCGTTGTCTTATCCACTTCTAATGTTTTATAAATTGGTTTTAAAATAGCCTTTTGATCTTCTGGATCCATAATTGCGAATGTTTTTGGATAACCAATCAAATCGGCATCTTCTCTAAGCATTCTTACACATAAAGAGTGAATTGTTGAAATGCGCACTACACTTGCCATACTGCCTAGTTGTGCAGTAAGTCGTGTTTTCATTTCATTCGCTGCTTTATTTGTGAATGTAATAGCCAAGATACGGTTTGGTAAAATACCACAATCTTGGACTAAATAAACAATACGTGCCATTAAGACACGCGTTTTACCACTACCAGCACCCGCAATAATACGAACGTGTTCATTGATTGTCGTTGCGGCAGTTCTTTGATTTTCATTTAATGTATCTAATATTGAGTTACTCATAATTTTTAATCACCGTATCAATTTTACCATAAAACACAAAAAAAGTGCTCAGAAATATGAGCACTCAAAACCTCAGAAAACGAATATCTTCGTATTTACTATATTTATTGGTAAAACTCTTCATGATTGCTTTGACGATTTCTATCTTTTTCTGTTTTGGTGTTAAAACAGTAGGAATAAATCTATAATCCATCAACAGATGCATAGCCATTTACTTTCGCTGTCTTTTCTAACACTTTATCTAGTCTTCCTGTGTCTTTGTGAAACCAGATTCCTTAATGCATTGTTCTAAGAAAGCCAGGTCTTTTTCTTTAGCACATACATCGTGGAAATATAAGAATTTTTCTTTATAACGAAGCACAGCCTCCAATACATAGATACCATCTTCTTGCCATGAATCCATCCAAATTGTTTTCTTATCATATTGGATTGGATCTTGTTCCATAATGTTATCTAAGTTTGTGACAATACCCGGTTGTTTACTAGCCTGAATCAACCAATCCCATTGTGCTTCATCTGTATATGGAGACATTAAACACAAGGCTTGATTAACTGGATCATAGCTTCTTTCAGCGGCACCACTGGCAACAACTCTTGCATCTTCAAATAAGTGATACACTTCTTTAATGCGATATTGAATGGCTTCCTGCTCCATATTTTTGGCATTCTGCAATTTATTTTCTCGATCCAATTGTTCACACAAATCTGCATATACATCTAAAGGCAAATCAATTGTATGATCTTTTTCATAAGCTGCTTCGATATATTCGCAAATATCATTGGCATGCTTAATTGTTGTTTCATTCATTAATGTATACTTTCCAACACCCTCCTTGGCAAGTAAAGTTAATGCACAATTCTTATAGAATTTGGCATCTCTTTCCCAATTATTCCATACATAGAAAGAATCCATCAAGTCACGAGTATTCATATGTTTGAATTCTTTTAAATCCAAATCGCCCTGACTTGTAAGAATGCGATCTTCTTTTTGTAGAGGCAAGAAATATGTTTCATCATACATATAATTTTGTTGACGCATCACTTCATTTTCCAAAAGAACTCCACGAATATAATCCATTTCATCCTCATACATAGAACTCAATCGATCAAAATCTTCATCCTTATCGAATTCCATATCATCCATCAATTCATATTCACCAGGAACTTCTTCCTGAATATCTTTAAATATATCTACCACAAACGCATGAAATCCAGGACCTGCATGACGTGTATTGGCACGTAAAACCATGTCGCCATCTTTTTCTGTCACAACAATCTTTCCTTGTGGACAAACTAAGATATCAACATGATCATAACGATCTTCAATTTGCACTTCTTCACGTCTTGCGATTAGGCCTAAAACTTCATACAATTCATTCATTTCTTTTTCATTTCGATCTTTACAAATCATTTGAACAAACATGTTAAAACCTCCTTCTAGAGTCACACTCTATTATATCATAGTTGGCAAATGTATGATATAATTATACAGTTAAAGGAGAACTAAGTATGAATCAAATTGCTAAAGAATGGCAAGACTATGAAGTTATTGATACTGGAAATAAAGAAAAACTAGAAAGATGGAATCAAACGATCCTAAGAAGACCGGATCCTGTGGCAATCTGGCCAATTGAAGATGAGCGTGCATGGAATAAGGCCGATGCTGTTTATCATCGTTCTAAATCTGGTGGTGGTCATTGGGAAATGAAAAAGCCTGTTAAAGAATTCTGGACAATTGGATATAAGGGATTGCGCTTTAAAATCAGTCCAACTGGATTTAAACATACAGGACTATTCCCTGAACAAGCTAGCAACTGGGATTTTATGGCCAATAAGATCAAAGAATCAAAGCGTGATGATTTAAGAATCTTAAATCTATTTGCCTATACAGGTGGAGCTACCATGGCTTGTTCAAAAGCTGGAGCGAAAGAAGTTGTGCATGTTGATGCTTCAAAAGGTATGATTCAATGGGCAAAAGAAAACATGCAACTTTCTAATTTACAAGATCATACGATTCGCTTTATTGTCGATGACTGTATTAAATTTGTTAAAAGAGAACAAAGAAGAGGAAGAAAATACGATGGTATCGTAATGGATCCACCTAGTTATGGTAGAGGGCCTAATGGAGAACTTTGGAAATTAGAAGAAGAATTATTCCCATTAATTCAAGAATGTATGAAAATCTTAAGTGACGATGCGCTATTCTTTATTGTGAACTGTTATACAACTGGATTTAGTTGTTCAACACTAAATGAAGCCTTATCTAGATCAATTCAAAAAGAAAAAGGCGGGCACATTGAATGTGGTGAAAACCTACTTCCTGTTACGACAAACAACAGTGTATTACCATGTGGAATCTTTGGAAGATGGACTAACGACTAGTCCATCTTTTTTTGTTTAGAAAAAGAAAAAAGGAAGAAAACTCTTCCTAGCAAACCATCCACTCTGGATAAAATTGAATTCCATTTTTAATCATACGATGAATCAAAGGCCTTCCCAAAGTCTGGAAATAATGTTCAATCGTTGTAACTTGTAAAACTAAAAGATCTGCCGTTTTCCCAATTTCAATCGAACCACGATCCGCTAAATTAAATTCTTTAGCTGGTAAAGATGTCATACTTTCTAGTAATTTTCTAGAACATACTCGATGTGTTTGAAACAACACATAACTCATGGGTGCCATACTATATACATAGGAGTTTGGAAGCCCAAATCCACAACTCATTAAAAAAGTTTCTGGAATTTCATTTTTTAATTCACTTAAACGATGTAAAACCGGAAGCTTCGGCTGGTTCTTTTTATAAAATACATCTTGCTCCAACTTCATTCTTTGTGAATTTGGATTGTCACAAATTAAAGTTAAAATTCCATTTTGACGCATCGCATACAATGCATTGATATCTTGTCTTAATTGATCCCCCAAACGAACATGCGTAAAACTTTTATATTGACAATCAATAAAAGCAGGTACTACACACTCTCCTTGTGCATCAATGACACGAGTTGCAGGATCTAGCCATTCTTTATAAGAACCCGTATTGATTTCAATGATCTTCTCATGGTGACATGCAATAAAGGCATGATGTAAGATTGTAAAATCCTTATCACATGTATATAAGTTTTCAATATTTTTAATCAGTAAAGTTGCCTTCATGATACATGTGACCTTCCTTTCAATAGATGCTATAATAATTATACAACGAGGTGATGCGAATGTCTTTATTTAATCGAAGAAAGAAACCCATAATAGTAACAATCCACGGATTTGGAAGAAATCTAAGTCATGAATTCGATCCATTGGCTCGCTATTTAAAGGCTAAAAAATATGAAGTAATCCAATTTGATATGTATGATTTAAACAATCCAAATGATGCCAACTACAAAGATTGGGTTCAAAGATGTGAAGCTAAATTAAGTCTTGCCATCAAAGAAAATCCCAACGTGATTCTAATTGGTTTTTCCATGGGAGGCGTAATTGCCAGTTATTTGGCAAGCATTTATAAAGTACAATCCTTAATTCTTTGTGCTCCTGCCTTTGAATATCTAGACATCAAAAAAGTAACAGGATTATTTAAAAAATCCGACAAAGAAAAGAAAGGTCCAAGCTCAAAGCAATACCAAACCTTCACGAAGATTGTTTCTCAATATAAAGAATCCATTTCTCAAATTGAATGTCCTATTCTTATGTTGCACGGAACAAGTGATGAAGTGATTGCTCCATCAAGCTCAACACATGCCTATAAAAAGATTCCGGCCCAAAAGAAACGATTAATATATATTGAAGGTGCCAAACATCGAATGTTGTATGATGGAAGAATGGAACAGACTGTATTTACTTTGATTGAACAAATGCTTGAAAATAAAATATTCTAAAAGGGGCTGTAACGAGTAAGTAATTTTTATTGCTTATGGAGTTCAGCTCCTTTTGTTTTACTTTATAACTTGTAATCCAAATAAAAAATGAAAATACACATCTAACCTTACTGTCTTTTTGGGCGCACTAAAAAAAGATGTCTATTTTCACTATTTTTTTACTCTTAGAAACTTAGTTTATTTTGTTGTTTTTCTGGAATTCTAGTTTTCGAGTGTGATATCTTCTTAGATTATGTCCGATACATACGAGTAGTATCTCCAGTTTTACACCAGATATACCGCGACGACGTAATTTGTCATAATGATTGTCTTCTTTGATCTGTCCAAAGATTCCTTCACTCCAGATACTTCGTTGTGTCATATACTTTTTTCCTTG
>NZ_QSPK01000002.1:44306-72250 GCF_003436425.1 Eubacterium sp. TM05-53 | reverse complement strand
CTTAGTTTATTTTGTTGTTTTTCTGGAATTCTAGTTTTCGAGTGTGATATCTTCTTAGATTATGTCCGATACATACGAGTAGTATCTCCAGTTTTACACCAGATATACCGCGACGACGTAATTTGTCATAATGATTGTCTTCTTTGATCTGTCCAAAGATTCCTTCACTCCAGATACTTCGTTGTGTCATATACTTTTTTCCTTGCTCAGTCGAAAGATTTTCTTTGACTTCTTTTTTGTAGGATTCAAGCTCTCGGCACTTTTGTATCGTTCGTCCTGTTTTTGATTTTGTGCATTTTGATTTGAACGGACATCCTTCACAATGTTCATTCTGATACATTTCGATTTCTCGTGGATACACGCCTCGTCGTTCTATTCGTGTATCTACCAATATAAATTCATGGTTCGCTGGACAAATGATCTTATCCTCTTCATTCGGATTCATCTGTGCTCGGGTAAACTGATTCTTAGTCGTTTTCTTTTCAGCTTCTTTACGCATTCCACTGTATTTCATATACAATTGAATACCATGTTCTTTGTCATATTTATAGTTGTCAAAACTTCCATATCCTGCATCTGCTGGTGTAGCTTGTGGATAGCTTCCATAAGCCATATGATAGCCTTCCATAAATGGAATATATGTTTTAAGATCGTTGGCATCACTTGAAACATATACATGTCGAATATATCCCTCACTGCTTCCAACCTGTACATTATATCCAGGCTTGAATACATTTGTATGGTTATAGTAATCGTATTTCATGTGCATGAACGTTGCATCTGGATCTGTCTTTGAAAAACTGTTTCGACCTCCTGCAATATCAGAATACATGGTATATTTCCACATTTTCAAAGCATCTTCTTTAAACTCTTCCTGATACCTTATGTAGTTCATGTTTCTTTTTACCTTTTCCATGCACGATTTGAATCGAATTTTTTGACATTAGTTGTTCAATTACAGAAACCACTTCAAACAAATAATCAAAGCTGATTTCTCTTACAATTGAAAAGCGAATGTTTAAATTGTTTTTTGAGCAGTATTTATTAAATGCAGAAAGCCTATCCATAACTTTAATCCAACGCTTTTCTCTGAATTTCTTTGTGGCTTTCATCCAAACAAAAGTCATCTTATTGGCATTGGCCTCAAATTTAGTTCCATCAATGTATAAGACTTCTGTATCAATGACATCATGAGCCTCCATATACTTATTGATATCAACGAATATATCTTCGATAGGCATCGTAAGCTTATCTTTGATAAACCTTTCAAAAGCCATATGAGAAGGGGTTGCTCCATCCATAATGAATTTGAAACGAATGTCATATTTACATAATTTTTCTAGATCACGAAGAGAAGCATAACCATTGATTGCGAACGCAAGAATGACTGCTTCAAACATTTGAATTGCATCATACCCATGAGCGTTATCCTGTGAGAAATCGATATATTTAAAAATGTTGACCTCTTCTACGACTTCCTTCACAGTTCTCGAAATATCGTCTTTTTCAACGACATCATCATAAGAAAAACACAAAGGGAATTGAAATGATGGCTGATATGCATTACAATTAGCTAGGTATTTGTTCACAAACATAGTATACCAAAAAAGACCGATATTCAGATTTTTAAATCTTGAATATTCGGTCCTTTTTTATTAAGCCGAAACTTCTTTATCCGTTACAGCCCCTTTTCATTTATTGCCAACTATAAAATATGCTTTATCTAAAGATATTCTAGCATATTTTCATTTCCATTTGCACCTTTAAGGACTTTTTTATTAACTTCATTTGCACCTACAAAGACTTTTTTCACTCATCCATTTGCACCTTTAAGGGGTTTTTTTGCCTTATGATTTGCACCTATAAAGAAAAAAAGCCTGTATTTCTACAAGCTTAGTCACCAATAATTGAATAAAACTGATCATAAGAAGGTTTTAATACTTCATATACATCTGGCTGAATACGATATTGCGTATAATCACGCAACCTTCCATCCTCTTCTTTTTCAATGACCCTTCTTTCAATCATTTTTTTATTCTTCAATAAACCACCCTGTTTGACATCACCCTTATATTCCAAAGGTTCATTATCATTATCTAATAGTTCTTCAAACAAAGCCTTATCCTTTTTATTTAAGGATGTCATAAAGTTCCATAAATCTGGAACATTCATCTTTTTCTCTTTCTTAAAAAACATAATCATCACCTATTTTTAATACATTAAAACTTCTCTATTTTACAACGATGTTCTTTTGTCTTGGAATCATAAGTAATTCCAACCAATAATAAATTATCGGTATATTCTTGTATCGATTGAGGATATACTTTTTCCTTGATTTGATCTAATGCACTTTGAACATTATGATTCCATTTTAGCTCCACCAATAAGGCAGGATAATAATCTTTATATTCAAGTTTAGGGATATAAACAAAATCCACAAAACCTCTTCCTGTTGGCAATTCTCGTATTGGTTTAAAATAATATTTCAAAGTTGATAAATACGCAATCGTTAAAACACTGCTCAAACTATTTTCATTATGATACACAATATTAGAAGCATACGTATTATGAATCTTTTCCATTTGTTTAGATACAACTTCCGTATCCATATCCCAAGTCGCTTCTAAAATGGTATCTGATTCTTTTTCAAATTGAATCAAATCATTCCATTTATCTTCTGAAACAGAATTCACAAATTCTTGTCGGATTTCTTCATTTGGAATAAATACCGTCTTATATGTTTGATTGTATCCCAAATATCCTAAATGAACCAATGCCGTTAAGACATCATCCATATTTTTAAATGAAACCATATCATTTTGAAAAGACGTTGTCTGCATCTTCACTTCGTTACCACTTAACATTTCTAAAACAGCTTCTTTTAAGCCATCAAAATTCATTTGAATCAAACTATGAATTGATTCATAGCTACTTGTCTGTGCCCAATAACTTTGAAACACACCTAATGTGAACAAACTAACAACAGCTTTCGGATTATATACATGCTGATGATTTAAGTAATATCCGTCATACCATTTTTTGATTTTATTAAAATCTATCTTGTATGTATCACTTAATCCTTTGACTTCCTCTTCTGTAAATCCAATGAAAGAAGCCAATGGACCCGGATTCAACATTGTATATTCATCAAAATTATTTAATGCCGACTGTGTCATCGTTCTTTTGATCGGTAAAATTCCCGTTAAATACGCTAATGCGATATAGCGAGAAGGTTGTGATCCTTTAAATAATCCTTTCAAGAAATCAATATATTCTTCTTGAAGTTTTTTATTATTCGCATTATCACGAATCAATACATCCCACTCATCAATAATAACCACAAAGCGATGTCCTGTTTCATCATTGATTTTAGAAAGTGTTCCAGACAAAGAAATAATTCCAGTATAGTCAATATTGGAATATTCATTCTGTAATTCATGCATACAACTCTCTTTGATGTAATTTACAATATCATTTATATTTTCAACTTGATCTTTACACCATTGTACATCAATATGAATGACATCATATTGATTTATATACTTCTCAAATGTAGAACATGAAGAAATCGTATATGGCTGAAATAATTCTCTAGATTCACATCCCTTTGAATAATAAGCACAAAGCATATCGGCAGTCATGGATTTTCCAAAACGTCTAGGTCTTGAATTACAAATAAATTTAGCTGTAGTTGAAAGCACACTATTTGTATATTCAATTAAACCCGTTTTATCCACATATATTTTTGAATGAACCGCTTCATTAAAATTCGCATTATCAGGATTTAGAAATATAGACATATAAATTCCTCCTACGCCACTATTATATCAGAAAAAGAAAGTAGTATTAAAAAAACGAGATGTTAGTTCATCTCGCCTTACTTCACTCCATGACTTTTTAAATAAGAAGGAATGATTTTTATAAAACAAATAATAGTCACAACACTTGCATAAATATCCGCTGCAGGTTGTGCATAGAAAATATTAGAAACGCTTAAAAATGCGGGTAATAAACATGTACAGCACAAATACATCAGCTTACGATTTAAAGATAAAAACAAAGATAGTTTTACATTCGATAATCCTGTAATTCCATCCACCAGAACATATTGAATAGACATCATCAATATACCTAAACAGAAGATTTTAATAGCTCTTTGCGCAATTGGCATTGTCAGCCCATCGCTTGTAAACATAGCTACAAATACATTTGAGTAACACATTGAAATAATGAACATGACTAGGCAAAATAGAAACGCAAATGAAATCACGATTTTAAATGCTTCTTTGATTTTCTTTAAATTTTGCGAACCAAAATGATACGCAAAGATAGGCTGTGTTCCTGAACTAATTCCTAAAAGTGGCCCTGTAATCAATAAAAAATAGCTTTGGGCTACAGTAATTGCTGAAATATAGACATCACCCATATTTCCACCATACTTTTGAAGCATCATATTCATCACAATTAAAATGACTGAATCGGATGCGATAATTAAAAATGGTGAGAAGCCAAGTTTTACGATATGCTTCATTTTATCTATCGATAAATCTTCTTTCTGAAGTTTGATCTTTGTTTTAAATCTTAAAAACCAAAGCACAAACATACAAGATAAAAACTGTGCTACAACCGTACCAATGGCAGCTCCTGCCACACCAATTTTTAAAGTACGAATCAAGATAAAGTCAAAAATAATATTTGTGATGGCACCAATACATACACTTAACATCGCAATAGTGGCATAGCCTTGTCCTGTAATAAAATAATTCAATCCAATTGACATAAGGGCAAAGAAAGTTCCTAATGTATAGATTGTTAAATAAGTATTAGCATAAGGATAAAGGGCATCACTGCCTCCAAACCAATAGATCAAATTGTGTTTTAAAAGAATGAATCCAAGTATTAAACAAACAGAAAGAACAACCAACATCACAAAGCTGTTATATAAGATTTGACTTGCCCTTTTCTCATTCTTTTGTCCTAAACACATCGATAGCCAAATCGAACCACCAATACCAACAAGTGTTCCAAAACTCGATAATAACGTTACAATAGGTCCACATATACCGACAGCCGCTAAACATACATTTCCCACTTCTTCAATTTGTCCTACAAACATACGATCGACAATGGAATATAAAATATTAACAAGTTGAGCAATCATACTCGGTATAGCTAGAGACATGACTAGTTTTAACATAGGAGTATTTTCAAAATCATTTTGTCGCATTTTATACTCTATACTCTTTAATATAATCTTTAGCTTCGATCAAATCTTTCGCAGTATAAACCGTCTGCTTCTTTTGCACTTCTGTTGGAGCAATCAAATCCGGTACTTGAATACAATCTATACCTGCTCTATAAGCCGCTTCTACACCAACACTTGAATCTTCCAATACAATCGCATTTTCTGCTTTTGTGTTCATTTTATGTAAAACACTCAAATAAATTTCTGGATCTGGCTTACGCTTTGTGACCTCATCCCCACAAAGGACATAGTCAAAACGATTATATACACCAATTTTTTTTAATCTTTGTTCCGTCAATTCTCTTCTTGTCGTTGTTGCGACAGCCATTTTAATATGATGCTGTTCTAAATAATCCAACATCTCATATAATCCTGGTTTAACAGGTACTTCTCTTTCTAGCGACCCCAGTCCAATTTGTCTCCATTCATTAATCAATTGATTCTGGATATCACTAGGTAAAAGACGATCCAACAACTCTTGTTCATCTTCTAATCTTTTGCCAATTAACGAAGGAAATAAAGTGTCTCCTAAATTTGGAATACCATATTTATCTCCTGCCTTGTCAAACGCATTTTTCCATACGCTTTCTGTGTCAATCATTAACCCATCTACATCAAATACGACTAACTCTAACATACATATCCTCCCTCAAAAAAACAATATAAGTATAGCACGAAAAAGAAGCAACACTACATTGCTTCTAATATATCGATAACCCTTTTCAAATTTTCACATTGAAGTTCAACATATTTCATGTCTTCCTCATTAAATTGTACTTGATCTGGAATCCAAATTCTATGCATATTCGCATTATATGCAGCACGAATTCCATTCTTACTATCTTCAAGTACTAAACAATTCTTTGGTTCAACACCCATTTCTTTTGCGCAAGCCAAGAATAAGTCGGGCGCAGGTTTTGAAGCATATGCATCTTGAGATGAAAGCATCAAATCTGCCTTAAAATCAAATCCGCAATTATTCACTAAACGTTTAATGTGCGGAACACTTGAGCTTGACGCAATGCAAATATTATAATGATTCGTTTTTAAATAATCATGCAATTCTTTCAAACCATATTTATTGGCAGACCCTGGAATCGCAAAGCGTTTCTCATAATAAGAAACAAATTTGTCATCGGCAATTTCCAACATATCCTCTAACCATGGATAATCCTTATGGTAAATTGAATAATCGAAATGACTAGTTCCAAGCATGCCAAGCAAATATTCTCTTGGAAAGTAATGATCGTGTTTTTTACAAATATCTTCAAACACATCGATATATAGGGTTTCCGTATCAAACATCAACCCGTCCATATCAAAAATAACAGTATTAATCGTCTCCATCATAATTCACAAAATTCTCCGTTTTTGCGGCTGCGATAGCCTTAAATTCTTTTAATAATGGGTGTTGATAAATAGAATGTAAGTCGTTTGAAATAATAAAGCTTAGTAATTGTACAAATGGTAGATATACAAGTGGGCATAATTCACTTGATACAGTATCACTCAAACTTAAAACATGATCATCACCCAATAATTGAGGATTGTTTGAAATTAAATAAGCTCGATTGCTGACTTTACGCGTAGCCTTATATACTTGTTCTACACGATGACTTGCTCCATCGTTTCCATCAAAGAAAATCACATTGTATTGTGGTGTTAATTGAAGATTCGGTCCATGAATATACTCTTCAATTTCGTAGCAGCAACTTGGAATATGAATGGTTTCACCCATTTTTAATGCACTTTCAAGTGCCGTTCCATAATTGGCGCCAGCTCCACAACTGTAAACCCAAGACATAGATGAGAAATTCTTGTAATGTTTTTGAATAAAGCTTGTTGCCTTATCAATCATTTCTTCATTTAAATCTACGGCTTTCTTTAACTCTTCTAAATATTCAGTTTTACCCGAATACGCAATTGCGAATAAATCTAAGAATAACGCAAGTGAGGAAACACCCTTTGTGACATAGCCAACTAATTCTTCGCCAACACCATATTCAATCACAACATCCGCAACATCTTTTACATCGCTGTTTTTATTTCCTGTTAAACAAATGGCTCTACATTGTTTTTTCTTGATGATTTTTAATGCTTCAATCGCATTTGTACTTAAACCACTCTGTGTAACCACTAAAACTAAGTCGTTTTCTTGAGCATCATTTTCATAATACGTAAATGTATATGGAGTAATGATTTTTACTTCTAAACCACTTACTTTTTCCACAAAACTTCTAGCACAATAACAAGCATTATGACTCGATCCAGAAGCAACAAGTAAAATACGTTTGATTTCTTTTTGTTGCACTTCCTTCATTAATGGTTCAACCAATGTAGTGTATTGTTCAATATTTGTTCTTAATACGCCCGGTGTTTCTTTCACATAATCAAGCATTGTTAATTTTTCCATATGTACCTCCCTTAAAATAAACCTATAAAAGGTGGAATGGCTCCACCTTTATATTTTTAGTATTCTAATCTTCTGTAGTAACGACGGATTTCCATTGGGTGACGAGTTTCGATTTCCATGTGAACGTCAATTCTGTTGTTTACAGCATGCATTACGTGGTGAGATAAGTGTTTACGATATTTTTCACTAATTCCCTTTAATTCATAATCTTTAGAGTCAATGATTGTGTAGTTTTCACAAATTCTTGGAATAAAGTTAGCTACACGTTCAGACAATGGACGTTGAGCATCTTCACCGATATAGATTGTAACTGGAGTTTCTTTAGTTACGATTTCAAACATACCGTGGAAGAATTCGTTTGATGAGATTGATTTAGTTTTTAACCATAATTGTTCTTCCCAATAGCACATTGCGTATGAGTAAGTAGCTCCCCATTGATTTCCAGCACCTACAAAGTAGTGCATTTCATCATTCCAGTGTTTTTTAGCAAATTCAACAGCGAATGGTTCAGCTTTCTTTTCAACTTCTACTAAAGCTTGTGCCAAATATTTGTCAAATTCTGCATACATATCTTCGTAGTCTTCGAATTCACCATTGTTGAACATGAAGCGGTCAGCAACCATGAAGAACTTTAATTGTTCGTTCATTGGGTAAGAGATCTTGTAGTCTCCTAAGTCTAATAAGATAGCTTCTTTAGCATCAACAAATGAGATAACTGTAGCGCCAACTTCTGCTTTGATTTTTTTAATAGCTTCAACAACTTCTTTAGTGTTTCCAGTTACAGAAGAGATAATAACAACTGTATCTTTAGTAATACGTTTGTTTCCTGTAGTTAAGTATTCAGCAGCATTTTCTGCCCAAGTTTCAATAGCACTCATCTCTTTCATGTGTACTGTAGCCTGCATAGCACTTGCCCAAGTACCACCAACACCTAACCAGCAGATGTTTGAATATCCACGTTCGCAGATTTCATCAACGATTTCGTTGATTTGAGGGCGTAGAGCCAATGCTCCATTTACGCTATCGATTTTTTCTTGTTCGTTAAATTTAATCATTTTCTTTTCCTCCATTTATTTAAATTTTATTAACAACCTAAGATACCAAAGAATGATCCGACCAATCCGATCACAACACAGATTAACAATAATGTAGTTGTCTTAATATTTTTCTTTTTCAATAAGTAGTAAACCAATAATGTGAATAATAATGGCATTAAACCAGGCATGATATTATTGAATACATCATTTAATGTAGTTGCTTCATCACCAGAACCAAATGCCAATGGGAAGTTGATTGAAACGTTTTCAGCTGTCATACCACCAACAACCATCAATCCTAAAACGCTTGCTGCATAAGTAAGTTTTGACATCAATCCATTTTCCTGGATCTTAGCCAAGAATCCACTACCTAATTTATAACCAGCATTCATTAAGTAATAACGTAATCCTTGAGCAGGAATATTGAAGATCAATAAGAATAAGATAGGTCCTAAGATATTTCCTTGGTTCGCTAATGATAGACCAACACCAGTAGCGATGATACGTAATGTTCCCCAGATGAATGAGTCACCAATACCTGCTAAAGGTCCCATCAATGAAACTTTTACACTGTTGATACTTTCTGTATCGAAGTTAGGATCATTTGCGTTACTTTCTTCCATGGCAGCACTGATACCTAAGATCAATGTTGACAATTGAGGTGTTGTATTGAAGAATTCCAAGTGACGTTGCATAGCTGCAATTTGGTCTTCTTTATTTGAATATAATTTTTTGATGACTGGTAACATACAGTAGCAGTATGCCATGTTCATCTGTCTTTCATAGTTCCAGTCCCATTCCATTCCGAATGAACGCCAGAATACTTGATTTAATTCCTTTTTTGTTAATTTATTAGAAGTCGTCATCTTCGTCTAATCCTCCTTCTGTAGCTGTTTGAGCTGAATTGCTACGTAATTGAGTTAATACGATGGCAATGATAGCTCCAAAAATTGCGATTGCAGTTACTGGAATTCCTAAGTATACGCTTAATGCGAATCCTAAGAAGAAGAAACATGCAACTTCTTTGTCCATAATCATCATCAACAATAAACCAAATCCAATTGCAGGTAATAAGCCCATTGTGATTTGTAAACCATTTGAGATCCATTCAGGAATTACATTTAATAAAGCCTGTACAGCAGGTCCACCTGCATAGTATCCACATGCTACGATAACACCAATAATCAAGTTAACACCGAAGAATCCACCTAAGAAGTGCATTCTAGCAACGCCAGCCATATTTCCTTCAGCTGCATATTTATCTGCTTTGTGAACAAATGGAGGTAAAATAAATACCATTCCAACGTTCTTTGCGATTAAAACCAATGAAGCAACTGGTAAACCAACAGTCAATGCAGTTTCTGGTCCTGCTCCTGTTGTGATTGTGAAAGCTGTTCCTAATACGGTTCCTGAAATCATTTCAGGTGGAATACTAGCTCCGATTGAGAAAGCTCCCATAAATGCTAATTCTAATGTTGCCCCTAAAGTAACACCTGTTGGGATATCACCAAGTACAACGCCTGTCAAAGCTCCCATAACCAATGGTCTTGACAACAAGCTTGTACCGAACAAATATTCAGCATTTCCAAGCATTGCTACCAAACCAAGTAAAATTGCTTGTAGTAACATATTTCTCCTCCTATAAAACTTTTTCTACGTTTACTGGACTATCTTCTGGAACCATCTGAATTGTCACATCCACACCTGATTCACATAATCCTTTTAAAATTGTTTCTTCTGCTGGAGTAATATTCATTGCCTTTGAAATATTACGAGTTTCAGCAGTCGCCTTAGTACCACCAAGATTTAATTTTTTGATGTTGCACTCTTTACACAATCTTTCAGCATCCTTAATAGATTCAACTACAGTCAATAATTTGTATTTGTCTGTAACACCACTGTTGATCGCATTTACTGCATCATCCATATTTTTAATAACTAATTTAACACCACTTGGTTTTGCCAACTTAATGGATGTTTTTCTTAAATCATCTTTCATAACTGCATCGCACGCAATTAAGATACAATCTGCTTCAACTGCATTTTTCCAAGAAAAAGCAACTTGACCATGTAACAATCTGTGATCCACTCTTAATAATTTGATCATTTTTTTCTCCTCCTATTAGAAATCTTCATCATCTTCGCTTGTCATACCATTCATAACAGTCATTCCCTCTTTAGCTGCTTCGATCAAATCGTTCGCATCTGCTAATTCAAGATTACCGCCCAAGCTTTTCATTACTGCATCTAATGCCAATCCCATGTTCATTCCTGAGAAAACCATTACATTATTTAATACTGTAAGTTTAGATAATGCTGTGTGAACACTACCACCTTTGATATCACACAAGATTACGATTTGTTCTTCACTCTCTTTTGCTTCTTTCAAAAGTTCTAGATAATAATCTTCAGGATTTTGCCCAGGAAGCAAACTATATGTTTCTACATCTTTAGCTAAATCTCCAACGATCATAGAAACTGAATCTTTCATTCCTTTAGATAATCCTCCATGTGAGGCAAATATTACTCTGCTCATTCATCTTTCTCCTTTCTGTATTACGTCGTTCACTTATATACAAGCAAATATTGTGCCATAGAAAAATAATATAAAAATAAAGATGAGTTTCCCCATCTTTACTAGTTATTCTTCACATAATTATAAATATGAACCATTTCCTCTGTAGGAATGTCTACACCATAGAAATCTTCTACTTGCTTAAACGCCTTCTTAACATAGTCTACAAAATCTTTGTGTTCATTTAAAAAATCCAAGCTTGGATCATACTCAGCATTTCTTGAAACAACAAGTCTTTCGATCAAACAACAAATGTGTACGTACAATCCAAAACAAGTTCGATTGCTGAAACGAACCCCAACATACTTTTGTAAAACATCAATCGCATTGGCAACCTGCTCTAATAGTTTTGCCGGATTTAATATCGTTAGTGCATTCATAATATTACTCAATGAGAAATTATGTAGAATATTTTTATCAAACAAAGCCAGCTGTTCTTCATCCATATAATCCTTGAAGTATTGATTGAAATCACCAAATGTATCTTCAATAATCAAATCTTCAATACCCACAAATGGAATGTCCTCCATATTTGGATCTAATGTACCAAGTACACATAAAACATCATATTCTTCAAATACATTGTTCTTTTTACCTAATTCAATCAATTCCGAATAATTCAACGTCTTCACATCTAAATTGATACCATCTGGAAAAGATTGCTCCAACATAGACTTTAATTTCTTGGCCGTACCCAATCCACTTGCGCAAGAACATAGAATGACTGGCTGCTTTTGTTGATGCTTTTCAATATGATACGCAAAATTGACACGGAAAGCATCAATCGTTTTTTGTAGTATGCTCTCCATCTCTACATTATTACGAATTCCATTTCCAATTTCTAAAGCAATTGGAGTACTCACATTGTTGATAATTCCAATATTCGCATTCTCTATATGCAAACCTTTATAAATATCTTCCAAACTACCCATATCCACTAATAGATACAATTCTTTGACCTTGCCAATACGATCCAAATACCGATTCAATTTCTCAATCATTGTAGCCGTATCAATATATAAAGGCATATCTAGCGCATCAAAAATATATTGTCCTAAAAAACGATTGGCGGCATCCGCAATACTAGAAGCCGTAGAAAAACCATGAGATAGTACAACGGCTGCTTTTTGAGAAAGCCTTGAATCTTTTTGTACATTATAAACATAGAAGATAAATGTACAAATAATAATGGAATACATGTCCATTTCTAGATAGGACTTTAAATACGTACAAATTTCTAAAGATACATTGGTCGCTCTAAAAAATTCTTCTTGCAACAATTGATATAAATCATCACACTCTTCTTCATGTTTTAAAAACCAGCTTCTTAAATCATGATATTCATGATGAATCTCATCTAAATAAGATGCGATAGCTAACGTTTCATTATTTGTAATTTTTAATCCATACCGCGATTCAATCAAGTTAAAGATATGCTGCACACCACGATTATAATAATCAACCTGACTCGATTCTTTCTTTCTAAAGATCAAATTATCAAAATATTTTTGAACATAATTCTTTTCTTTTGCCATAAAATCTGACAAACTTGTATGTTCCTCTTTATATTTTCTAAAACAAGCCAATAAACTATCATTCAATTGAAGAATTTCTTTTGTGCCATTATAGTACCCCTGCAAATCATCTACATAGATATATTCATCATCATCTAAAACTGTTTTTTGATTCGCATAGACCTGTTGTAAAAGATCTTTAGGCAAACTATCCAAGTGAATCACTAATTCATCATTGACTTTATCAAATAAAGAGTTGATACAACAAGACTGCACACTACTCTTTAATTGACCAATGTTACCTGGCATCTTGCTTTGCAGCAATGCATTATATACTTTACTACTCATCTTGATCTGACAATCTAAACGTTTTTCTTCCTGACTAAAAATGTCATGCAACAACTCAATACGCTCTTGCGTACCTCTTTGTTCAAGACTAGGAATCGTAATGGTCATCGGAATACGTCGCATCAATGTTTTTAATAAAACCTTGTCCGGATTTTCTGTTGTCGCAAACACAATACGAACATTGGACTTATACCACTTTTCATTATCTCCCACACGATGATAAATACCTTGATCCATAAACAAGAATAATTTTTCCTGGCATTCGGCCTTTAATTCATGCACCTCATCCAAAAATAAAACTCCATTATCAGCTAACGCAATCAAACCCTCATTATCTTTTTCAGCACCTGTAAAAGCACCTTTGACATGACCAAATAGATTGGCTGTTAATAATTCAGGGTTGTTCGCATATTCACTACAGTTCACCTGTACAAATTGTCCATCTTTTGAAATGACACCCTGATTTCTTGCCCACTCATACGTCAGTTTCGCAATTAAAGACTTACCCGTTCCTGTAGGCCCATATAGTAACATAGGCAACCCGTTAGGAGGATATGAAATAGTAGCTTTACATTGTTTAACAGTTTGAGCCAAAGAATGATTCATACCCACTAGTTTTTCAAAATCCTTCTTTTCCTGATTTGACAATAAATCATCTACACTCGCATATACACTATCTTTAAAAGGAATTCCCTTTTCTTTCAAATATTCAACCGAAATGAAACAAAACGGTTTTGATTCAATGCGAATCAATTTATTTTCTTTTACTAATTTGTTTAATACAACAGACACCTGTGAGCGGCTAATCTTTAAATTTTCACTTATCAAGGCAACTGTTGTTTGATCAAATTCACTATTATTGCAACATGCCAAAATATATGCCAATATTTTTTCTATCATACGACCCCTCCACTTTTTTTGAATTATTATACCATAATATGTTATAACATATATACATATGAAACAAGATTTGATTTATACACATACCTACAAACAAACACTCCACATGACAACAGGTTTAAAGTCGCATCTAGAAATATTAAGTAAAGATAGACAGACTTTATCGGATCTCTTATATAATGTCAGTCAAAATAATCCCTTTTTAGAATACACTCCAAGTCAAGATATCCAACAATATCTTGAAGCAGGCATTTCAAATAAGCCAAGTCTAAAGGATGAACTTTATTTACAGCTGCATACAAGCACTAAAAAATACAATGAACCCATTGCCCATTATATTATTGAATCCTTAGATAGTCATGGCTTCTTTGATCAAGACATCCAAACTGTCCTATCGGACTTAAAATGTACTAAAACACAGTTTGAAGAAACACTATCTTTCATTCAAACCTTTGAACCCATTGGTGTGGCCGCTAAAAATAGTATTGATTCTTTAATGATTCAATTAAAAGAAAAAGGCTATACAATCGCATACACTATTTTAAAGAATTATTCAAAAGAACTTGAAGAAAAAGATTTCTATACAATTTCTGAATCTTTAGATATATCTTATGAATCCGTATTTGATGAATTAGCACACATGCAAGAGTGCAATCCATTTCCTTGCAGTGAATATGACACAGAAAGTACGACAAATTTAGCTTTACCTGAATTCACAATTGAAATTGATGAAGATCAATTAAAAATCATCCCCAAAGAAATGGGAAATCTATCGCTTCATTGTGAAGAAGTAAAATTGTCAAAAGAAGCTAAAAAATATTTAAATGAAGCTAAGTTTTATATAGATAGTATCAACCGTCGGAACAAAACCATTCTTCTACTCGCAAATATATTGATCACACATCAAAAGAATTATTTTCTATTTCAAGATGATTTAAAAGAATGCACACTTAAAGAAATTGCTCAAGAATCTGGCTACTCGATTTCAACCGTTTCTAGGACTCTGAGTGATAAATATTATGAATTTAATAATCATATGTATCCTGTAAAAGATTTATTTATTTCAAAGACACACAAAGGAAGCAGCAAAGACTCTATTCAAAAAGCCATTCAATTATTGATCGAAGCGGAAGATACAGAAAATCCTCTACAAGATGAAGAAATTGTAGAGGAATTAGAAAATATGGAACTCTACGCATCTAGAAGAACCATATCTAAATATCGAAAGGAATTAAATATTCCGAATTCGAAACAAAGAAAAAAACAAGCTATACACATGGGTTAATATATTTCCCATGTTTTTTCTTCTCTATGCAATACTATCTTTTATACCCACCACCCATTTTATAGGTGGTATAAAAAAAGAGACGATCAATAAATATCGCCTCGATTCTCTATAAACTTTTTAAATAATCTTCAACATTTAAATACTGAATGGTATCCAGTTCTGCATTTTCTCCACGATAAATCACATACCTTCCGGTAATATTGCCATATCGATGTGTAGTCATTGCACATTTTTCTTCATCATTTATATGTCGATATTGTTCTCGAACTCGTTGGTTACTATATTTGATTTCGTAAATCTCACAAGATAATGTTTTTGGATCTTGCACAACCATATCAAATTCACCAATTGGAAATTGCAATTTAAAAACATGTTTATCCTTTTTTGCGAGTTTTGTTTCCAAAAGAATAATATCCTCCATCATTCTGCCACGAATTTCATTAAGTAAACGTTCTAAAATACGTGTCCTTTTTTGGACATCTAACTCTTGGAATTTTTCATCTAAAAGAAGATTTTCAACAATGGCCTCGGCTTGCGCATATCTTAAACCAGGTTGTGTAACCACTACAATTTTTCTCTTCTGGTTTACTTCCGGCAAATATTCTAAATCAATTTCTTTTATCAAATCTAATATCGCCAAATACTCTTTAATTTGAGTCATATGTGCATCACTTATATCAATACTTTGTTCTTCCTTATTTAAAATATCAAGCATTTCCTTAATGCCAGAAGTCACCTTATCTAGTTCCATATGCTTTCGAATATTTATTGGATCCACTCTATCTCTCAATAAATTATTGGCAGTGACTCCTATATCGTGAGACTTAAATGTACTTTCTACAACACTTTTTGTAAATCTATGATTCATATCTTCGACTACTCGATTAATCACATTCGTAAGCTCTCCTTTTTCATATAAATCTAAGAGTTGACGAAAATGACCACCATATTGATACATCTTTAAAGAATGTTGGATATTCTTCGCAATTGACGTATTAATATATTCTTCTGTATCCTTAATGTTTGAAAATGGTGTGCTCGCATTATAATTGATTCCACCAAGACTCATTGTTCCACCATAACGTATATACTCATCAATCCCATATATACCAAGTACATTTTCAAATTCTCTGTATGGAATAAATGTAGTATGTAGCATAATACATCGATCATATAATTGTTCTTCTTTAGAAAACGCAAAACCAAGCGAATCCGTTCCAGAAAGAACAATTTTCATTCCGCTGCTGGCATAAATATCTGAAAATAAAGCAGCTCCTTCAATGAAATCTTCCATCAATGTAACTTCATCTAAAAACACATATTTATATCCATTTTTTTCTAACAATCTTAAATCTTCATCAATATCGGATAAAGAATCTCTTGATGTAACTTGAATAAATGCAGCTTTTTCAAAATCAGATTCAGACAATTCTAAGATAATCTGACGAATCAATGTTGTTTTTCCAGTTCGTCTTAATCCATACAATATGAACACTTTATCAGCTATATCTTTGAAGATATAATCTCTAAGCATTTGTATACATTCTCTTTTTTTATAGTTTCGTGTAATTGAAACTAAAGATTTTAATCTATCGCCAAAAATCACCTTTGTCTTAAAATCAAGATTTTTTTCTTTAGGCATACATTGTTTTAGCTTTTTTAATTCCTTTTCTAATTTTCTTCTTTTCTCAATATTCGATTTAAGTTCATCGACATCTTCAGCTTTTACATATTTTTCCATTCGCTTACCATTCTGAGTGATTCTATGATAATAATATATTTTACCATGTACATTCTTTTTAGAAACACCACCAGCCGGTAAAACGGCAATCTCACGCTCAATTTCTGCAATACGAGCTATTATTTCTTCATGATTCATATACGATCACCTACCATTTGTTATACCCATTATACCCATTTATTATTTTAGCTTCAAGGGTATAAAAAAGAGACGATTAATAAATATCGCCTCTTACTAGTTTCTTTGAATATATATGATAATACCCCATTAATAGTGCTGCATTTACGATCCATGTTAGTGGCCAACCTAAGAATACAGTAATTAATTCTGAACTAAATTGTGTTGCCACAAATAAATAGACTTGTCTTAAAATAACGAAACATAAAATCATCGAATACATTGGAATCTTCGATAAGCCTACTCCTCTTAATGCACCTGCCGTAATATGGGATAAAGGAAGGAAGATATATCCTGGCGCAAAGACAGAAATCATAGTCACACCAGCTACAATTACATCTTTATCTTGTGAGAACAACCCAACTAAGAACTCTCCATTTGTATAAATCAAGAAAGCTCCTAATGCGATGATAACTTCACACATCAATAGTGTTGTATATAAACCTTTTCTTACACGCTTATAGTTTTGAGCTCCATAGTTCTGTCCCACAAATGTTGTAATGGCCATTGAGAAACTTTGAATTGGAAGCTGTAAGAATCCATCCAACTTCGTCGTTGTACTATAGCCTGCAACTGCAGCCGAACCAAATCTAGAAATATACGATTGGACAATTACGTTTGAAAAGGAAACAATACTATTTTGTAGTGCTGCCGGTATTCCTATAGAAATAATCCTTGATAGGATTGGCTTACAAAAACGAATTTTAGAAATATATACCTTATAATCCTTATCCGTATGCATTAACTCGCGCATAACTAGAATGGCTGAAACAAACTGTGCCAAAGTTGTCGCAATACCAACGCCGGCAACGCCTAGGTTAAAATAGATCACAAACACAAAGTCTAATACTATATTAACTAAACTCGATACAACTAAATAGATCAATGGATTTTTACTATCACCCAAAGCTCTTAATATTCCAGCTCCCATATTATAAATTAACGAAAAGGAAACACCCGCAAAATAGATTTGTAGATAAATTACAGCTAAAGGCAAAACTTCTTTAGGAGAACCAATCATAACTAAGATGGGTTTAGATAGAGCAACACCTAATATGGTGAATAACACACATAAAACTAAAGTTAAAGCTAAAGATGTATGGATGGAATCCTGCATCTTTTTTGTTTCTTTTGCCCCAAAATATTGTGCAATCACAACACCAGCACCCGTAGATAATCCCATAAAGAAGCCAACTAACATATTAATAATAGAAGTAGATTGTCCTACAGCTGCAAGAGCATGCGAACTGACAAAGTTACCTACCACATACGAATCGACTGTATTATATAATTGTTGAAATAAATTTCCTACAAGTAATGGTAAAGAAAAAATCAAAATCGACTTCCATATACTTCCCTTTAATAAATCTGTACTTTCCAACGCCTTCACCCTTCCCAAAAGAAAATGCAGAATTCCAATTGGTCTTCTACATTATGTAAAATAATTTTAACTCTTTTCTGAAAAAAATGAAAGCTTATCCTAAAATCACATCCAACACCATCATGATACAGAACCCAAACAAGAAAGAAAGTGTTGGAAGATTCGAGTGTTTTCCTTGTGCCATTTCAGGTACAAGTTCTTCAACTACCACAAACAACATGGCACCTGCCGCAAAACTTAAACAAAGTGGCAAACATTGTAGGATCCAATTTGAAAACAAAATTGTAATATAGCCAAATATAGGTTCGACAATCCCCGATAATGAACCAATCAAAAACGCCTTATGTTTTGAACAGCCATTACTCTTTAAGGGCAATGATAAAATAGCGCCTTCGGGAAAATTTTGTATCGCAATTCCGATGGATAGGGCTAAAGCGGAAAAAAGATTTTGTGTATTTAAAGCTTGCGCCAATACCACACCTACAGCCATACCTTCTGGAATATTATGTAAAGTAACCGCAAAAACTAGTTTTGTCGTTTTCTTAAGATGCGACTCTTTTCCCTCCTCATCCTCGGTTCCAGGATGTATATGAGGTATAAAGCAATCCAATCCTAGAAGCAATACAGCTCCTAAGAAAATCCCAAGTACAATGACCAAGATATTCTTTTCTTGTTCCATCGCTGGAATCAATAAGGACCAAATACTTGCAGCCACCATGACACCAGATGCAATGCCTGAAAAACATCGTGATAAGAGTTCATTATTTTTATTTTCCATAAAATATACAACGGCTGAACCTAGTGTTGTACCAAAAAAAGGAATTAGTAATCCTAACCACATAATTATCACCCATAGTTAGTTAAAACCAATTCCTTTATATTCGTCAATTCAAACGCAAATTGTATGTAAATCCATGATGCTCAATATAATCTTCTAAGATCCATCCCTTATCATAAATTTCTTTAGCTGCTTCTTTTCCTACATATCTAAAGTGCCATGGCTCATTGGTAGCTCCTGTACGGTCTCCTGCATTTTCTGGAAAACGTAAAATGAATCCATATTTATAGGCATTTTGTTCAACCCAATCATAGTCTGGGGTTTCACCAAATGTTCCATACGTTCCATCCAATACACTTTGACTTGTTAGATCCACGCTCAATCCACATTGGTGTTCACTTGATCCTGGAATCGAAACTAAACTTGCCGCATAGGCTGCATCATACATCGCAAAATACTCATTGTATACAGCTAATTGTGTTTCATAAGAACGATATGAACTCTTGACCGCAATACTATAACCTTGTTTCAAGCCATCCTTATACATTTTTTCTAAGGCGCTTGCCGCTTCATCTCTCATTTGTCCAACTTCTGTTTCATAAGGAATATTCACATCTCTTAGATCCTTAGGCACATAATCGCTTGGAACACTAAATCCATTCTTAATTAGAATCAATGTATCCTCTGGATTTTCAATCGTATAAGAACGACTATCTTTTTTACTTGAATCAATACCTGGATAAGATACTTGTAGCACAGCCTTTAATGGGCTTAACCCAGAAGCCACATATTCTTTGATGTCTGTAATTTGTGCCCCTTTAATAGATAAATATTTCTTTGCCTTTTTATAAGGTACATTGGCTGAAATCAATGTATCTAAATTAGAAATGGTATATATATCTGAATTTTTAAATAGAATATCCGATGTATATCCTAAATAGTTCAAATCTTCCATTCTTTCATAGTAAGAATCAATATAATACACTACTTTTTTTACACTCTTTTTTGAAGCCCTGTAATATTCATCATACAACAAGTAATGTGCATCATTCTTTACTTTATCCCATTTTGAAATATCAATGATTTGATCATAATCCAAAATGTCTTTGATGTCTTCCTTCTCTAATTTTAAAACAACCTTTTTATCTTCTTTGTGATACCCTTTAATACTCAAACGAATACTTGTAAAATTCGCAATCAATAATGCGATACAAATAACTGGAATCATCACAACAATTGCGATTCTCTTCGTATTTACTTTTCTCTTTTTCTTTGCCATAAACTCACCCAAATCATTATATAGAATAAGAACGTGAAAGACAAATGAGTTTCATTTACAAATTATTTTCATATTATATGTAATATTTTTCATTACGTGATACAATAGTTTCTAGAGGTGATATAAATGTTATTTAGAAACGCAACCATTTATACTATGGAGCAAGCACCCTTTGTAGGTGATTTTAAAATTGAAAAAGGTGTATTTACACAAGTAGGAAAAAATCTAACACCCAATGTTGGTGAAGATGTACAAGACCTTTCAGGTCTATATGTTTTCCCTGGTTTAGTGGAAAGCCATTGCCATCTAGGTATGGAAGAAACTGCCATTCGTTTTGAAGGGAATGACGTCAATGAAATCACAGATCCAATCACGCCAAATATGCGAGGAATTGACGGATGTAATCCAATGGATGAAACAGTAGAACTTGCATTAAAAGGTGGAGTTACAACAGTAGCTGCAGGACCTGGTAGTGCCAACGTTCTTGGTGGAACTTTCTTTGCGTATAAGACAAAAGGAAATTGTATTGATGAAATGAGTATTCAAAATCCAATTGCGATGAAAGCGGCTTTTGGAGAAAATCCTAAACGTTGTTATCAGGGAAAGAAAATTGATACACGCATGCAGATCAGTGCATTATTAAGAGAAACTTTAGCTAAGACAAAAGAATACATTCAGAAAAAAGAATCTGGTAAAGATGTAGACTATGATCAAAAGCTAGAAGCCATGATTCCAGTTATTAAAAAGGAAATGCCATTAAAGTGTCATGCTCATAGAGCCGATGATATTTTAACTGTTATTCGTATTGCGAAAGAATATGACATTGAAGTCACTTTAGATCATGCCACAGACGCAAGATGCATTGTCGAACAGATCAAAGAAAGTGGATTCCCATGTATTTGTGGACCTAGTTTTGGTCATAAGACAAAATTTGAATTGAAATCCAAATCTTTTAAAACACCTGGTGTATTAAATAAAGCTGGAATCTTAGTTTCCATCACAACTGATTCTCCAGTTATTCCAGAACAATACTTGTCTTTGTGTGCAGCTCTTGCCGCAAAAGAAGGTATGGATGAGCTAGAAGCTATTAAAGCCATCACAATCAATCCAGCTAAGATCTTAAAATTAGATAATCGAATTGGTTCGATTAAATCTGGTAAAGATGCTGACTTTATCATTTGTACAAAGAATATTCTTGATACGACAAATGAAATCAAAGCCGTTTATATCGATGGAAAGAAGGCTGTGTAATGTTATTTAAGAACGCGACTATTTATACCATGGAAGAAGAACCTTTTATTGGTGATTTTCGAGTTGATAAAGGTGTATTTACTGAAGTTGGTAAAGATTTAAATCCAAACGATGAAGAAGTACAAGATTTAAGTGGTCTTTATGTCTTCCCTGGCCTTATTGATGCCCACAGCCATTTAGGTATGGTTTGTTCTTCCATTGGTTTTGAAGGTGAGGATGGAAATGAAGTCACAGATCCAGTCACACCAAATATTCGTGGAATTGATGGATGTAATCCAATGGATGAAACGATTGAATTGGCATTAAAAAGTGGAGTAACAACCGTTGCTGCAGGACCAGGTAGTGCTAATGTGATTGGTGGAACTTTCTTTGCGTATAAGACAGCTGGTAACTGCATTGATGAAATGACAATTGAGAATCCAATTGCGATGAAGGCAGCCTTTGGTGAAAACCCTAAGCGTTGCTACAAAGGAGAGAAAATTGATACGCGTATGCAGATCAGTGCATTGCTAAGAGAAACTCTAGCTAAGACTAAAGAATACATTCAGAAAAAAGAATCCGGTAAAGATGTAGATTATGATCAAAAGCTAGAAGCGATGATTCCGGTTATTAAAAAAGAAATGCCATTAAAGTGCCATTGTCATAGAGCCGATGATATTTTAACCGTGATTCGTATTGCGAAAGAATATGACATTGAAGTGACATTAGATCATGTAACAGATGGAAGAAGTATTATTCCACAAATTAAAGAGAGTGGTTTTCCATGTATTCTAGGTCCTTGTTTAGGTCATAAATCAAAATATGAAGTTAAAAACACGTCTTTTGAAACGGCCAATGAATTCTATAAAGCCGGCATTTTATTCTCAATCATTACAGACTCTCCTGTAGTGCCTCAACAATACCTTTCTTTAAGTGCTGCTCTAGCCGCTAAAGCTGGTCTTCCTGAATATGAAGCCATCAAGGCCATCACAATCAATCCAGCTAAGATCTTAGGTTTAGACAATCGTGTAGGTTCAATCAAAGAAGGTAAAGATGCTGACTTTGTCGTTTGTACAAAGAACATCCTAGATACGACAAATGAAATTACGGCAGTATATGTAGATGGAAAGAAGGCCGCTTAATGCTTTTTAAAAACGCCACTATTTATACCATGGAAGAAGATCCTTTTATCGGGGATTTTCGAATTGATAAAGGTGTATTTACAGAGATTGGTAAGAATTTAGAACCCAAAGATGAAGATGTTCAAGATCTTACAGGATTCAATGTATATCCAGGCATGGTAGAAGCCCATTGTCATTTGGGTATGGAAGAAACGGCCATTGGTTTTGAAGGCAATGATTTAAATGAAATCACAAATCCAATCACTCCAAATATGCGTGGTATTGATGGTTGTAACCCAATGGATGAAACCGTACAAACGGCATTAGAAGCTGGTATCACAACGGTAGCTGCAGGACCTGGTAGTGCCAATGTGATCGGTGGAACTTTCTTTGCGTATAAGACAAAAGGAAATTGTATTGATGAAATGAGTATTCAAAATCCAATTGCAATGAAGGCGGCTTTTGGTGAAAACCCAAAGAATTGCTATAAGGATAAGAAAATTGATACGCGTATGCAAATCAGTGCATTACTTAGAGAAACTCTAGCTAAGACAAAAGAATACTTAGCTAAAAAAGAAGCTAGTAAAGATGTAGATTATGATCAAAAGCTAGAAGCAATGATTCCAGTCATCAAAAAAGAGATTCCATTAAAGTGTCATGCGCATAGAGCCGATGATATGTTAACGGCAATTCGAATCGCCAAAGAATATGATATCGAAATCACACTTGATCATGCGACTGATTCAAGAGTGATTTTAGATCAAATCAAAGAAAGTGGTTTTCCTTGTATTTGTGGACCAAGCCTTTGTCATAAAGACAAGTTTGAATGTGCCAACGATTCGTTTGAAACCCCAAATAAGATGTATGAAAAAGGCATCTTATTTGCGATCACAACCGATTCCCCATTCAATCCCCAACAATATCTGCCATTAAATGCAGCCCTTGCACATAAGGCAGGACTACCAGAACTAGAAGCTATTAAGGCTATCACAATCAATCCAGCTAAGATCTTACATTTAGAGAACAGATTAGGTTCAATCAAAGAGGGCAAAGATGCTGACTTTATTATTTGTACAAAAAGTTTGATTGATTTGAATAATACAATAAAAAATGTATATATTAATGGAACAAAAGCTGTCTAAGACAGCTTTTTATATGTTAAAATAGTGTGGTTGGAGAAAAAGATTATGAATATAGTTGAAAAATATGGTGGAACCAGCGTTGGAACCATTGAACAGATTCAAGCCATTGCACTTCATGCCAAACACATGAAAGAACAAGGCCACAATTTAGTCATTGTTGCGAGCGCCATGGGAAAAACCACAAATAGATTAATAGAATTAGCTCATAGTGTCACAAACAATCCAAACAAGCGAGAATTGGATAGTTTATTATCTACGGGTGAGCAACAAACCATTACACTTCTTGCGATTGCGATGAATTCAATAGGTGTGGATGCGATCAGCTTAACTGGCTATCAAGCTGGTTTTCTAACGAGTAAACACCATTCTCGTGCTTTGATCAAAGATATTGATACAACTACAATTCAAGCTCATTTAGATCAAGGAAAAGTTGTCGTTGTAGCCGGCTTTCAAGGCGCTACTGAATATGGAGACATCACTACATTAGGTCGTGGTGGAAGTGATACAACAGCGGTTGCGATTGCCGCAAAACTTGGTTATCAATGCCACATTTTTACCGATGTAGATGGAGTCTATACAATTGACCCAAGATTATATACGCGTGCTAAAAAAATAAAATCCATTTCTTATGAAGAAATGATGCAGATGGCCTGTTTAGGAGCTGGAGTATTAGAAACTCGAAGTGTCGAACTTGCTAGTAAATATAATGTACCCCTTTTCTTAGGAAAAGCTTTGGAAACAGATTTAGAGAAAGGAACTTGGATTATGCATAAAGAATTAGAAGATATGCCAATTACAGGTTTAAGTGTAAAAGACGACTATGCGATCATGCGCTTTATGCACTTACCTAATGATGGTGTTTATTTAGGAAAACTATTTAAGATGATTTCCGATTTAAATATCAACCTAGATACAATTTCACAACAATTAGATGACGAAGGCCTTGCCAACTTTACTTTATATTGTTCTGAAGAACAAAGTAATCAAATCATGGAACATGCCTCAAAAGAATATCCTGTACATCAAATGCTTGGATACATTAAATTGTCTTTAGTAGGACTTGGTATTTCTACACATTCAGGTATTGCCAGTAAAGTATTAAACATCCTAAGTGAAAATGGCATTAAGTATTATATGATTACTTCTAGTGAAATCTCTATTTCACTAACAATTGAAAAGAAAGATAAGGTTAAAGCGGTTCAAGCTCTTGGAAAGGCATTTGATCTATAATGGAACTTCCAGTTAAATTTAAGGAACAAATGAAAAAACTTCTTCAAGAAGAATACGAGGATTATCTAAATAGCTTTGATCATGATAGATATTATGGTTTAAGAGTCAATACACTAAAGATTTCTGTTGAAGAATTCTTAAAGATTTCCCCTTTTAAACTAGAACCCATCCCTTGGACAAATGATGGCTTCTATTATTCAAGTGAAGATAAACCCAGTAAACACCCCTACTATTATGCAGGCCTTTACTATCTTCAAGAACCCAGTGCTATGTTACCAGCACAAATTCTTCCAATCAATGAAAATGACATTGTATTAGATACGTGTGCTGCTCCTGGTGGAAAGAGCACAAAGCTTGCCACAAAGCTCAATCATACTGGACTTTTAATTTCAAACGATATAAGTTCTTCAAGATGTCAAGGACTCTTAAAGAACATCGAATTATTTGGTTGCGACAACGCTTGGGTAACCAGTGAAGATTTGACAAATATGGAACAACATTATCCTGAAACGTTTGATAAGATTCTAGTGGATGCCCCATGTAGTGGTGAGGGCATGTTTCGAAAAGAGCCTGACTTAATCAAAAGCTGGATTGAAAAAGACGATACGTTCTATCCGCCTATTCAAAAAAACATTTTAAATGCTGCTATATCTATGTTGAAGCCAGGTGGATCTATCGTATATTCGACTTGTACTTTTTCGATTCACGAAAATGAAGAAGTTATTCAAGATGTATTAGACAAACATCCAGATATGCATCTTGTTCCTATTAATAAAATCGATGGTATGATGCCAGGCATAAACATGGAGGAATGTGTTCGTTTATATCCTCATAAAATTAAAGGAGAAGGTCACTTTGTAGCTTTACTTTCAAAAGATGGAGAAACTAAACGTAAAAAAATAAAGCTGGAACCAAGCGACAAATTGGATGATTGTGTTATTGATTTTTTAAAACTCATTCATTTAAATAAAGGAACCATCAAAATCAAAAAAGACAAGGTTATCTGGTTAAGTAGTGATTTTCAAGCTTATAAAGGCTATCGCGTCTTAAGATCTGGCTTATTATTAGGTCAATTAAAAGGTAAACATTTTGAGCCAAGTCAAAGTCTTGCCCTTGCCCTTGATCCTGAACAATTTAAAAATGTATTAAACTTCTCGATTGAAGATGAGCGTGTTATTAAATACTTAAAAGGAGAAACTCTTGATGTAAAAGATTTAGACAAAAAAGCATCAGGATGGACACTTATTTGTGTAAATCACTTCCCTTTAGGATTTGCGAAACTATCTAAGGGATCTTTAAAGAACAAATATGCGAAAGGATGGCGTTATCAATGAGACTTGACAAATATTTATCTCACATGGGATTTGGCACAAGAAATGATGTTAAAAAATTGATTAAAAATGGCTGGATTACCATTAATGATGAAACCATAAAAAAAGCAGACTATCATGTAAAAGAAGATGATAAAGTCTTTGTGGACGATGAGCCTGTAAGCTATGTAGAATTCGAATATTACATATTAAATAAACCACAAGGCTATGTGAGTGCTACAGAAGATATGCTCTATCCGACTGTCATGGAACTCATTCAAAGTCAAAGACACGATCTATATCCAGTTGGAAGACTTGACGTAGATACAGAAGGCTTGTTGCTCATCAGCAATGATGGAAAGTTAACCCATGAAGTATTATCTCCTAAAAAACATGTAGACAAAAAATATTATGTTGAATTTGATGGGACTCTACCAGAAAATGCCATAGACTTCTTTAATCAACCCATGGAATTTGAAGAATTTACTTCCGCCCCTTCAAAACTAGAAATTTTAGATACAAACAAAGCGTATCTAACAATTCATGAAGGAAAATTCCACCAAGTCAAAAGAATGTTTGAAAAGGCAAACTGCACGGTTACCTATCTTCAACGTATTGAATTCGGTCCTTTAAAACTCAATGATTTGCCATTAGGTGAATTTAGAGCTTTAACCCAAGAAGAATTAGATGCATTAAAAGGCTAAGATGACCTGAGATTTCTCAGGTTTTTTATTTATGCAAACAAAAAACGCCCCTCCAATGAGAAAGGACGTATTGCGCGGGCCAATGCCCTAATGAATTTTTGATACTCGCGGGCCACTGCCCTAATAAATGTATCTATACGCTTATTATGCACTATTTAGGATTAAAAAACAACTTATACCTGAATTATTCATGAAAAGATAATAAAAGAAGATTAGCCTTGTTGATGGATCCAAATCGGCTAATCTTTTTCATTTTGTTTTCGAATGGTTTGAAATGAGTATATAAAAGGATATCAGACATTGCTGATTTTTTAAAATATAGGTTCAAAACGTTAAATCTGCAACACTTTATTCCAGTACTGAGTAAACTGAGTTTTATTTTTGTAGGCACTGCTAAAACTAAGCGTTATCTGTCTTGCGTGTTGTATCACTTTGACTGCTATTTTCTGATATTTCAATCGATATGTGTTCATTCGTATTGTCTGATCTTTTTCTTCTAATATCGTTTGTTGGAATACATGATAAAGATTG
>NZ_QSPK01000002.1:43331-44296 GCF_003436425.1 Eubacterium sp. TM05-53 | reverse complement strand
TTTTGTTTTCGAATGGTTTGAAATGAGTATATAAAAGGATATCAGACATTGCTGATTTTTTAAAATATAGGTTCAAAACGTTAAATCTGCAACACTTTATTCCAGTACTGAGTAAACTGAGTTTTATTTTTGTAGGCACTGCTAAAACTAAGCGTTATCTGTCTTGCGTGTTGTATCACTTTGACTGCTATTTTCTGATATTTCAATCGATATGTGTTCATTCGTATTGTCTGATCTTTTTCTTCTAATATCGTTTGTTGGAATACATGATAAAGATTGTAGGCTAGACTTGAAATCAAAAAATCCATTTCATTTTTTACAAATTCTTTATGGGAAAGGATTCCACCGTTGAAATCATCTTTTAATTCTTTTGTAAAGTTTTCGCTGTTTCCTCTTGCTTCATAAAAGTCCATTGCTTCTTTGGGACTTTTCTCAAAATCATTTGTGATTATGCAATAAACCATAGGTACTAACTGAAGCATTCCGTCTTTTTCTAAGCGAAAGGCTTTGTATACAATTCTTCGCTTTTTTGTCTTGTTTATCTGAATCGTATATTCTCCATAATAAGGTTCTGTATAGTCAAAATCATTCCAGTCTACCTGATTTATGACCATATCCATTACGGATTCTCTAATGTTTTTCTTAAAATTCTTAACTCGGATATAATACGTAACCTGGTTGTTTTCCAGATATTTAAACAAATCCCTTCTGTAAAAGGCGCTGTCACCTCTGAATCTTATATTGCCGGTATTGTTCAATTGTGTAAATATCTGTTCAAGTTCTTCAATGATTCCATTAGAAGAATAAGCAGAGCCAGTTCTCAACAAAGATGAAAGTAAGAGCTTTGAATGGTATTCATTGATTACGAGTGGATGATATCCATTTTCCTGATAATGATGAATATAGGCACTGGCTTCCTGGTTGCCACAAGTTGTAACCATGGTGGAATCCGCATCAAGAATTGG
>NZ_QSPK01000002.1:43045-43321 GCF_003436425.1 Eubacterium sp. TM05-53 | reverse complement strand
TGAATATAGGCACTGGCTTCCTGGTTGCCACAAGTTGTAACCATGGTGGAATCCGCATCAAGAATTGGCTCATCTATATTTGTATTCACAAAATCACATGCGAGCTGAGTAATGATCTTTTTGAATTCATTGGTTGTATTTAAAGATACACGGTCATAGAAACGACTTACCGTAGCTTGAGAACATATCAAGGATTTGAGTGACAGTAAAGGATCATTAATTAATATTTTCTGATCAGACTGGTCATTATATCCCAGTAAACATTTGATAATTTGT
>NZ_QSPK01000002.1:42737-43035 GCF_003436425.1 Eubacterium sp. TM05-53 | reverse complement strand
GTTGTAACCATGGTGGAATCCGCATCAAGAATTGGCTCATCTATATTTGTATTCACAAAATCACATGCGAGCTGAGTAATGATCTTTTTGAATTCATTGGTTGTATTTAAAGATACACGGTCATAGAAACGACTTACCGTAGCTTGAGAACATATCAAGGATTTGAGTGACAGTAAAGGATCATTAATTAATATTTTCTGATCAGACTGGTCATTATATCCCAGTAAACATTTGATAATTTGTTGAAACAAGATATTCGTGTTTGAATATACAGGAAGATGTCTTAAATCCACAAATG
>NZ_QSPK01000002.1:0-42727 GCF_003436425.1 Eubacterium sp. TM05-53 | reverse complement strand
GTAATGATCTTTTTGAATTCATTGGTTGTATTTAAAGATACACGGTCATAGAAACGACTTACCGTAGCTTGAGAACATATCAAGGATTTGAGTGACAGTAAAGGATCATTAATTAATATTTTCTGATCAGACTGGTCATTATATCCCAGTAAACATTTGATAATTTGTTGAAACAAGATATTCGTGTTTGAATATACAGGAAGATGTCTTAAATCCACAAATGAAATAGAATCTAATAGTTTTTTCAAATTTATCTTTTTAAGAAATTGAGAAAGAAGAATGGATCCACCATCACTGGAAAGATTTCCACCGTTAAAATTAATCTTGTCAAAAAGTGAATTAGTTTGTATCATAGGTATGGCTCCTTTTTTTGGTTTTGACGCCTATATTATAGAGGAGCTTTTCTTATATGAAAAGTTCACCCAATGGGTGATAAGAAAAATTCGTAGATTTCCTTTAAATTAGGAACATTCTACGAATTTTTATATTTTCATGAATAGTTCAGGTAATATAGGTTTATTTTCCTCTAATACATGACAGCAAGTAAAGCACGCCGTATTAGGAGCATCTGAAAATGGAAATTTCTTATTTCTCATTCACAACCCCTCCAACATTCGATTTGTATTTCTGTTTGTTTAAAAAATGGGCAACTCCGATTGGAATTGCCCACTCTTTGTACTAATTATACGTTTTTTTCTCGCTTACACAAATCTCTGCATCAATTGATGTAAATCACTGTTTTTTCAGTTGTTTATCAATTGAAATACGTCCCATCTATTTGGTAAAACGGTACTTCTTAGTAAAGCTTAGCTCCTGCAGGAATCTTGTCATCAACCATTAATAGATTAAGTCCTTCATGACCATTTTCTTCATGCACAGCTGAGATCAACATACCTTCAGAATTGATACCCATCATTTTTCTTGGTGGTAAGTTTACAATCGCAATGGCAGTCTTTCCAACCAATTCTTCTGGTTCATAATATTCGTGAATTCCGCTTAAAATAACGCGATCTTTACGTTCTCCATCATCCAAAGTGAACTTTAATAGCTTCTTAGATTTTTCTACAGCTTCACAAGCTAGGACTTTAACAGCACGGAAATCTGACTTACTGAATGTTTCAAAATCTACCATATCTGTGAAGATTGGTTCGATTTTTACATTCGAGAAATCAACCTTTACAGGTGCAGCTTCCACTGTTTTTTTTGCTTCGGCTTTTTTGTTAGAATCCCCCAAGTTCTTCATGTGAGGGAATAATAATACTTCACGAATTGTTCTTTGATCTGTCAACAACATTACGAAACGATCAATTCCAAGTCCTACACCACCAGTTGGAGGAAGACCATATTCCAATGCTTCTACATAATCTGTATCCACTTCGTTGGCTTCATCATCACCTAATTCACGAAGTTCTAATTGTTTTTCGAAACGTTCTCTTTGATCAATTGGATCATTTAATTCAGAGAATGCGTTCGCATATTCGTGTCCACAAATGAACAATTCATAACGATCCGCAAATCTAGGATCCTTCTTATTCTTCTTAGCTAATGGAGAAATGGATGTTGGGTGACCATATACAAATGTTGGTTGTACAATTGTTTCTTCAACATATTTTTCGAAGAACAAGTTAATAATGTGTCCAACTGTATTATGGATCTTTTCAACTTCAATATCATGTTCCTCAGCCAATTTAACAGCTTCTTCATAACTCATATCTTGCCAGAAATCTACACCACAAGCTTCTTTGATCGCATCAACCATGTGAATACGTTTGAAAGGAGCTTTTAATGATAATTGTGTTCCTTGATAAGTAATATCTGTAGTACCCAATACTTCATTTGCTACTGAATCAAACAATCCTTCAATCAAGTCCATCATTCCGTGTAAATCACTATAAGCAACATACGCTTCAACTGTTGTAAATTCAGGATTATGCATCGCATCCATACCTTCATTACGGAATAAACGACCAATTTCATAAACACCTTCTAAACCACCAACGATCAAACGTTTCAATGGCAATTCAGTTGCGATACGCAAATAGAAATCCATATTTAATGTGTTGTGGTGCGTTACGAAAGGTCTAGCACTTGCACCACCTAAGATTGGCTGCATAACTGGAGTTTCAACTTCCACTAAACCTTGACCATCCAAATAATGTTGGATTGCACGAATAATTTTTGGTCTTGTTAGTGCAATATGCTTAGCTTCTGGATTCATGATCAAGTCTACATAACGACGACGGAAACGCTCTTCAACATCTGTCAAACCATGGAATTTTTCTGGTAAAGGACGAAGTGATTTTGAAAGGTGTGTATAGTTTTTAGCACGAACAGACAATTGTCCATGATCTGTCTTCATGACAGTACCCTCAATACCTACGATATCTCCAATGTCATTTTTCTTGAAGATCTCATATTGATCATCACCAATTTCATCTTTACGAACATAAATCTGAATTTGACCTTCACGATCTTGGATGTTCATAAAACCAGCCTTACCCTGACGACGCTTTGTCATGATACGACCTGCAATCTTAACTGTTACTTGTAATTCATCTAATTCTTCTTTTGTCTTGTCTTCATAAGATGATTTGATAATACCTGAATTTGAAGTACGATCATAACGAGATCCAAATGGATCAATACCCATGTCGATCAAATCTTGCATCTTTTGACGACGAACTTGTTCTTGTTGCGTTAACTTTTCCATTGTTTTCTCCTTTTTCTTTTATCCATAAAAAAAGGCACTTGCCACAAAGGGACGAAGTGCTCGTGTTACCACCCTAATTTACCAGACAAATCACTTTGCCCAGCCTTAGTCACTGTCTATAAACAGCGCTTCCTTTAATGCAGGAAATACAAATAGCTCCAAGTCTTTATTCCCAATTAGTCCTACGCTTTTTTTCACCAACCAAAAGCTCTCTAAAGTATTTCTAAAAGGTACTCGCCCTCTTCATTGCCTTTTTATACGTTTTTATCCTACTAGACAATACACAATTTGTCAATTTAAGATTTATCCATATATCGAATATTTAATTCTTTAATACTGTTTTTAAATAAAACATCTATCTTGGCATAATATGTTTCTACATCCGGTTCAAAATTATGTTGGATCCAATACTTTAAAAAATATAATAAATCATTCGCATAATAATCCACTAGAAAATCCACTGTGAACCTTGAATCCATTCCACTCACATCTAAATAAGAAAATACATTTCTAAATATTTCTTTAAACACATTACTCATCAAGTCTTCAAAACCATTCTGACCTGTGATTCTGTAACAAGACTTAAAGAAGTCTCGATTATCACTTACCGTTTGAAAAATATGTTTGATGATTTGAGGATTCGTTTGATTTTCAAACCCCTTAAAAAACATACGATGAATCAAATATTCCAATGCCTCATACTTATCCATGAAATGATTATAAAAAGTTCCACGAATAACACCCGTTTTATCGCAAATCTGTTTGATTGTAATCTTTTCAAAAGGCTTTTGTTGCATTAAAATATATAATCCCTCACTCAGAAGATCTTTCATTGTCACCTTTTCATTAAATGTCATGAAATCACCTCTACAATCGAATCAATTTAAAAATTAATGATAAGCTCATAAATAAGTATACCGCTCCACAAAGAAAATAATAAGCCTTTTGATATCCAGCCCCATTATAATATCCAATATAGAAATGAATCATATACCCACAAAGAACAATTAAAAATAAAACTAAAGACTCCATCAAATAAGGAAGATTCATATAATAACAACCAACTCCAACTAAGAAACAATCCAAGCCACCAATTAACGCAAGCTTAATAATTTCCTTTGTATCAAACTCTTTTAATCTTTCCACAAACTTTCCACGCTTAAAACTATAGATGACCATTCCAATTCCTAGAATTAAAAACACAAAAATCGCAACATACTTATTTAACGTTGCCCAAGGACGACCAAATATATACATAGACATTCCATGTCCTAATAAAAACATGCCTGCACTGCATAGTGCAAAAATCAAGCCATAACTTAACACTTTTGAAAAACGAATATTACGAATTGTAGCCCCCTGCTCTAATGCACATACAAATGCGTCTAAACTAAGAAAAATACTTAAAATCCCAAATATCAACATATACAATCCACCTTCACTAACCTTATTGTATACGAACTTGGATTATTTTAAAAATCACGATGAACATATTTCAATAAATGTATTTATGAACTACAATAAAGCTATGAAAAACATCATTGACTACATTAAAGAATACGGAAATTTAACCCTTGAAGAATACCCATTTAATAATGTGGACTCTTTGATTCTCTCACAAATCTCCTATATTAAATTTGAAAACTCAAGCATTGACATTGAATCCGAAGTCCATTTATTAACTGAATTTGAAAATGAGATTGATACTTTATGCATTGATACCCGAGTACCTGAATTAAACGAAGAATTATTCCTTCAGTGCATACACTCCCTTCGCTATGAAGCCATTACCATTTCTCATCTACAAACTAATTTTGACAAAGATAATGAAAAACAATTCTGTGCTATGACTTTTCATTTACCCAACCAAACAGACTACATTGCCTTTCGCGGTACAGACGCAAGTTTTGTAGGATGGAAAGAAGATTTCAACCTATGTTTTCAAGAAAATATTCCTAGTCAAATTTCTGCCTTAAACTATGTGAATAACTATAAGACAAAACACAAACTCATCTTAGGCGGACACTCCAAAGGAGCTAATTTAGCACTTTACGCAGGTATATATACGCAAAATTCAATTTTTTGTATATACAACCATGATGGGCCTGGATTTCTTACACCTTATCAAACCGATAAGAAAGTATTTAAGACCATACCACAATCGAGTGTTATTGGACTCTTACTTGAAGAAACAAATAATTATCAAATCATCCAAAGTGATGCCATATCCATCCTTCAACATGATCCATTTACGTGGTGCGTTGAAAACGGTGATTTTATTTATCTAGAACAAAATGATCAACTATCTAAACATACACAATCCACACTATCAAAATGGCTTAAATCCATTGATGTCAATACACGCAAACAAGTTATTGATACCATTTACTCTATCTTTTCAGATTATGAAAACCCAAAGGATTTCAGACAGAATATCGATGTGATTGAGATGATCAAATCCATTCAGAATATGGATAGTCAAACGAAGAAAATGATTAGTGAAACCATTCAAGTCTTATTCAAATGCATTCAAAACGAAATCAAGCGAGGAAACTAAATTCCTCGCTTAAATAATATATAACTATAGATACACGGAATAATAGTCGCTACAAGAATCACAACAATGCCCATTGTCACATAACCAAGTAATCCAAGTACTATATATAAAATTCCAGCAATGACCATACAATAGCCACCCACACGATTTGACAACACCCAGTTTTCATCACTATTCAATGCCCATGATGTTTTAATTCCAACCGCATAATTCCGTTTTACTTTTGGCAAATAATTTCCTAATACAATTAGTAATACACCCACTAGAATATTCATCACAAAACTAACATCAAAAGAATAGCCCAAACCAAAATAAATAATTGTCATACTTGTCACAATACAAACAACAGGACAAATCATAAATAGAATATTCATCATAAAATCTGGAATATTATTTCGCTTTGGATCTTTTACCGTCACAAAACAAGTAAATACATGAATTGCCAAGCACAAGAATAACATACCAAATAAACCCATAAACTTAGGCATTGTTCCATTGACTTGCCCATTTACATCAAAATGGGTTGGCACAACATCCGGTAGTTGATTATAGAAAACTAGATTCAATACTAAAGGAATCACAAACAAAGCTAAACTAAACATAAACCATTTATTTTTCAACATCTTCATTCCCTCCAATAAAAGATTTAAAATAACACAACATCTCCTCAAAAACAGATGCGTTAATTTGATAAAAGATAAAATTTTTATCCTTCTCTTCACAAATCAAACCTGCATCCTTTAATAAGGATAAGTGATAAGAAACAGTTGCCTGAGACATATCAAAATGACTTGCGATATCTCCAGCTGACATCTTGCCTTTTTTTAATAAACTCAAAATGTCTCTTCTGACTGGAGCACCTAAAGCTTTAAACGTTTTTTCAAACAAAATATCACCACCTATTTAGAAATATTTCTAAATAGATTATATACCTTTTAAATATAATTTCAATACTATTTAGAATTTTTTCTAAATAGATAATAAAAAGAATCAGGAAGACTATTCTCCCTGATACGTTGTATATTTTTGATATTCCTTTGTCGTTTCTTCGTCAAAACAATACAAACTAATTTTCATTGTATAATCACTATTCGCATCCAACCAATCCGCAATTGTCTTTAATACAAGTGGCACTGCCTTTTCTACTGGATAGCCATAAACACCACATGAAATACATGGAAATGCGATTGTATGAATATCATACTTACGAGCTAAACTCAAACTATTCCAATAACAATCCCTCAACATATGCTCATCTTCATGTTGTCCTGAATAAATGGGTCCCACAGTATGAATTACATACTTTACCTTTAAATCATACCCTTTAGTAATCTTGGCCTGACCTGTATGACAACCATTTAATAGCTTACACTCTTCAAGTAACATGGGACCGGCTGCTCTATGAATAGCGCCATCTACACCGCCGCCACCCAAAAGCGATTCATTCGCTGCATTGACAATACAATCTCCATCAAAAGTAGTTATATCTCCTTTTACTACTTTGATTTCACTCTCTAAATTCTTATTGTCTAAAATCATTTCAATTAAAACTTTTGGTAAAAAATACGAATCTTTCCAAGGATTTAATACGACTCCACTTACACCTTGTGTATCATGCACCATATGGAGTACATCCATCACACTTTGATTTAATGTTTCTGTAGCCTGACCCAAATCCACTTGAGCCTGTGTAGTAAAAGCTACAAATACATCTTGACCATCATCTAAAGATAATCTTCGATAGACTTTTTCACCCTCGACATCGCCAACAGGAATAATAAATTGTTTTTCTTCTTTTGCCAATTTACGAATATGCGAAAGAACCTCCATATTTTTTTCACGAGTCCCCTCTTGATATAATTCTTGAATCAATGTTTCTAATTTTTCCATACCTATTTCCTTACTACAAATGTCAAACTAAAAGGAAAAGCCCCAATCACATCTTGATAAATAGAGTCATCAATAAAGAATCCCTCTTTCATTGCACTTTCCTTTAATAGCGAATCTAACGAAATAAATTCTTCTTCGCTAATTTTAAAATCATTAAAACAATATCCATCATTAAAGCGTTGATAGTTAAATACTTCATCCATTAAATCCCAAGTACTTACTTCACTACCATCGTCTAATGTATCCATATAGTTTAATAATTTATTTACGATTTCTTGTTGTCTTTCTTGTACCATAAAAATCACCTACACTTATTCTAACACAAAGTGAAAAAGAGGCGTCGCCTCTTAATCAATTTCTAAATATTCTTTGATTCTTTGAATCTGATTCAACCCATCCAAATACCCCATGTAGTAAAGATCAGCGAGTTTATCTACATCTCCCTCTACGCGCGATACATTTACTGGCTTGCTTGGGGCAATCGTAAAGATTCTTCCTTCATTTTCAAGCCTTACTAATTCATCACACTGTCTATTGTAGTCACTATTCATCGATTCCAACTTCTGTTCTAAAGCTGGATATTCAGCATACAATCTTTTCGTCATTTTTTGAACGAACGGATTCGCTTCACTCTTTCGATACTCTCTTTGACGTGTACGAACCACAATGATTTTCTCATAATCATGATCCAACGCCCATTGATACGCTATCTTATCGCTGCAGCCACCATCTAAATATAAGCCATCCTCAATTTCAACCATCTTTGAAACATAAGGCATGGTTGCACTGGCTTGTACAGCTTTAAAAATATCCTGCGTTTTATTTTTACTAAAATATTCAGGCCTTCCCGTTTTACAATTTGTACATACCGCAATAAAATCACGCGTTGGATTCATAAAACGAGGTGTATTTAATGGATCAAAATATTGAGTTCCTTTCATCAAAAAATCAAATCCAATGATTCCTTTGTTGTTTTTAAAAGCTTCTAAACCAACATAACGAGAATCGTGGCGATACCCTAAATTAATTCTTGCACTACGACCAATTTGACCAGCCACATAGTTAAATCCGTTTAATGCCCCTGCACTTGTACCAACTGTACACTGCATATTGATTTCAAACTGCATTAAAGCATCTAACACTCCTGATGTATAGAGTCCTCGAAAAGCTCCGCCTTCAAGGACAATACATCCTGGAACAATTTTATTTGAAGTATTTCCATTTGGAAGTTTGGATATTCCCGAAAAACGCTTATTATTTTTCTTCATTTTATCCCTCTTTCTTAGCTGAAAATTTTATACTCATTTTTTTAATTTGTCTACTTTTTTTGTTCATCCCAAAGCTTGTCAGCCATTGGCTTCCAGTTTTTTGCGTATGGAGCTGTCTTTTCCAATAAGTGATCCACATCTTCTGGGGATTCATAATCTGTATTGACTGCTTTACTTTGTTTCACCAATTCTTGAATACGACCAGCATTTTCTAACATTGGACAAGGTCTTAACATATTTTCATTAAATGGTTGATTATCATGATAAGCCTGGAATAAAGGAGATCTAAGTGCATCGAGTAATGTTGTATTATGAATGTTACAGTTCGAATAATGAATGAATACACATGGTTCTACATCGCCCTTAGCATTGATATGAAGATATCTTCTGCCTCCAGCAATACATCCACCCACATATTGCGCATCATTTTGGAAATCCATAGTGAAAATTGGTTTTTCACTTCTGAATTTACGAATTTGATGATATACATACGCTCTTTGTTCTGGTGTTGGAAGCAATTCTTTTACAGCCCCATTTCCTACTGGCATATAGTGGAAGAACCAGCAGAATAAAGCGCCTGCATCAATCATTAAATCAAAGAATTCATCACTTGCGATATCTTTATAATTTACGCTTGTATAACAAGTACTAATTCCGAATGGCAATTTATGTTTCTTTAATAATTCCATGGCACGTTTTACAGAATTGTAACAACCATCACCACGTCTAGAATCATTCGCTGTTTCAAAACCTTCCAAACTAATGGCTGGCACAAAGTTTTTAACTCGCAACATATCCTGACAGAATTCTTCATCAATCAATGTACCGTTTGTGAAAGATAAGAAAGCACAATCTGGATGCATTTCGCAAATTTTAATCACATCTTTTTTACGTGTTAAAGGTTCTCCACCCGTATAAATATACATGTAAGTACCTAATTCTTTTCCTTGACGAATAATCGAATCAATATCATCTAAAGATAAATTTAATTGATGCCCATATTCAGCAGCCCAACAACCTGTACAATGTAAGTTACATGCAGATGTTGGATCTAATAATACAGCCCAAGGAATATTACAATTATATTTTTCTGACAATTCCTCTTGTTTTGTACTACCATTTAGTGATGCATTAAAAAATAAAGTTTTTAAATACAGTCTGACGAACGCCTGCATCCAAATCATAAAGCTTCATGATATAGTCATACCAAATACCTTTTTCATCGATTTGTTCACGAATCAATTTACGCTGCGAACCATACCAACCTTCAGGCATAACCTTATCTACTAAATTCATTAATTTAGGAATATTGGTTTCTGGATCCTTCTCCAAATACTTCAAAGCTTGATTCATTCCAAACTTTTGAACACTACTCTGTAAAGAACTAAAATTCATAACTCTTCCTCCCTTTTCTTTTATAGTTTCATTCTAGTTCTTTAAAAATGAGTTTTTAATAGACAAATTCTTAAATGTGTAAATATTTATGAACTATGGTCATTATTTTTATACCGTTTTGAGATATATGTCATATATGATTTATACATTTATGAACTACGGTCATTTATTGTATCAAAAAAAAGAAGGTGTTTTCACACCCTCTTAGATTTCATTGGCAGCCTTATATCCTGTACGAATAGCACTTGCGATATCTGCTGTTCTTTCACCACTACAGTCTCCTAGATAAGTGAATGGAACAGTTAACTTACTATCATCAAATACATTCTTTTTAGAACCTAATGCATTTACAATTGTATCCGCTGTTATTTCAACATTTGTTTCATCTTTTGTATTCACTGCATAGATTACATTTTTTTTTATTTCACTAACACGTGTATTCACAAATTTTTGAACATTATGTTCTTTATAATCAGCTTCCATCAATGGCATTAGAGTTATCGATGAAGAAGCTGCAGCTAAGGTACAACATCTATACAAGAATTACCTTGGCGGTCTTTCACTTACGAATGCAGCTAAGGAAGCCGGAATCAGTGCATTGCATGCTTCTAGCTTATCATTAATATGTAAGTCTTCGATTTCCAATACATCTTTTCTTAATAAAGGAGCATCATATTTATCACGATAATCTCTAAGTGGCATACAAATCGCATCTAAGATATCTTTCAATGTATAACTATCTAATCCTGTGTCTTGCATCAATTGTTTTGTATCACAATCTGAAATTACATCTTTAGCTTTTTGTGTTCCCAAATCCGAAGTATCCAAACCTAATTCCTTCAACAATACTTTCGTTGCCTTATACGATTCAGGGTGAATGCTTGTGCAATCCAACGGTTCTTTTCCATCTTCAATACGTAAGAATCCAGCTGCTTGTTCAAAGGCTTTTGGCCCAATCTTAGGAATCTTTTTAATTTGTGTACGTGATTCAATTTTTCCATTTTCTTCACGATATGCCACAATACTTGTAGCACTCGCGTTATTCAATCCTGCAATATTTTTAAGTAGAGAAATACTGGCTGTATTGATATTTACACCCACGCGGTTAACTGCTTTTTCAACCACAAAGTCTAAACGTTCTTTTAATCTTGCGGTTGGTAAATCATGTTGATATTGTCCAACACCAATCGATTGAGGATCGATTTTAATCAATTCAGAAAGTGGATCCATCAATCTTCTCGCAATCGAAATGGCACTTCTTTGTTCAACATGTAAGTCTGGAAATTCTTCAATAGCTAATTTAGATGCACTATATACACTGGCTCCTGCTTCAGAAACAATGGTATAAGAGACTGGTAAATTAAATTTCTTAATTGTATTAGCTACAAAAGCTTCACTTTCTCGGTTGAATGACCCGCCAAAAATGGTGCATCGTTCAACCTATAAATTGTTCTTTTGTCGAAAATGCTTTATTGTGATGTTTAATTCTTGAGAGTCTTTCAAGCTCCCAATATCTCACTAACGATAAATCACCATCACTATACTTCCACAACGAAATATTTTGGTCGTGCCTTTTAGTGTCAGTTTTATAATAATTTGCGTATTCGTTAATCTCAATATAAGCATATAAATAATATCCATTTCTCATTGTCAACTTCCACCACTTTTTAGTTATTTTCTGTTTTTATATCAGAAATTGTGATTTCTTTGCTTGGCTTTTTGCTTTTGTTCTGGATGTGTGATCACATCCTTTTTTCTTGTTTTATTCGCATTGAATTTAGTGCATCCTTGATTGCGATTTCGATGTGTTTTTTGCAACTTGTTTTGTTGACTTTTTAAGGATTGCTCTGATCCTTTGATAAATTCTTTCTTTTCGTCCGAAACAAACCTTACGAATACATCATATAAAGCAATCCACCCTTCATAGGAAATTTCAGAAATAGATGAATTTATCAAAATTTTTATTTGTTTACAAATGCGTTTCTGCTGTTCGTAAGTAAATAGTTTCTTGGTTTTCTCCTTAAAAGTGTTGCCTGGAGCTGCAAAAACATATGATAGAAAATTTTTATAATCTTTGCTGTCTGCTACCTTTGGATTATCTCGCTTGTGAAAATGAACAAAACATATTCTCGCATTGGGTGCAGGACGAAAGTCCGTTGGCTTAAATTCATGGATTAATTCTGAAAAATACCAAGGTTTATATAAAAGAGAACGCATGCTTTCACTATAATAAGGTTGACCTGCATACTTTAAAAACGCTTCATATTGCATTATAAAATATATGTCCGTTGGAGAATTTTCAAATTCAAGCACTTTTTTCATTATATCAGCTGTAAGATTGAAGGGGATGTTTGCACAAATTTTATATTCTCCGCTATTTGGCAACTTATATTTAAGAAAATCTTGTTCGATAATTTGTATCTTTGAATCTTCTGAAAAAGTTTCCTTCAACGAAGCAGATAATTTATTATCATATTCAATCGCTATAATTCGTTTGCATTTTTTAGATAATTCCTCTGTTATAATTCCTTTACCGGGACCTATTTCAATAACTGTATCATCATCATTAAGATTAGTCTTATCAAGCAACTCCGAAACAAGTTTTTTGCTATGCAAAAAGTTTTGTGAATGTTCTATTCTCATAGAGTGTACCTCCTATTATTGAACTTTTATTATATCACAATCTCTTAGAAAATTCAATAGATTTCAACAAATATTCTCTTTTGTTCTTTCTTTATATGTTCTTACCTGCTACATATCCGCTTACAAACGCAAACGCAAGATTGTATCCGCCACATTGACCGTCGACATCTAATACTTCTCCAACGAAGTGTACTCCTGGTAATATAAGAGACTCCATATTATGGGGATTTATTTCACTTACGGGCACACCACCAGTACACACTTGTGCTCTCTCGTATTTCTCGGTGTCGATAACAGGTATACGAAAGTGTTCTATAACATCGCAAAGATATTGCCTTTGAGAATCGTTCATATTTGCCCAAAACATGTTGCGATTTACTTTTGCTTTATCAAACAAAACAAACATCAACTTATAGTTAAATATGCTTTCGAGAGCCGTCTCAAGAGTCATATCTTCAAAGTTGAATGACCCGCCAAAAATGGTGCATCGTTCAACTATACCCTCTACCTGCTAATCAAAGAGCTTTACTTCTGTGACTGACACGGGCACAGAAACAAAGCTCTTTTTGTCTGCTTCAAAATCGACACCCCGAATCCAGTCCCCGACTTTTCGCAGACCCGCAGATAGAGGGTATAACACACTAGACTTTGCAAGCAAAGTCCGTGTGCCAAAAAGGGGCGTTGCCCCCTTTGGATTCCCCCGTCATTTCCGTTTCTCGGATACAAAACCGACCTTGCCGTTTTTACATCCTCACCCCGGAAATCAAAGAAGCACCGTCGCCATCTTCAAAGGGGATGTTGACAGTGCTTCTTTATAATTATCCAAAAGTTGCTTTCTTGCAATACTGTGTAAGCGTGGGTTGTGGTGTAGTATCTTTAACTAAGGGAACCTCCGTTCTCCCATTTAGATACTGTTTGCCTAACTACATTCAATTTAATAGCAAGTTCTTCTTGTGATAGCCCTTTTGACTTTCTTAAGTTTTTTATGTTTTCATTCAACATAATTTGTACCTCCTTGTTTTTTACAGCTTCATCTTACAGTCAAAAGAGTCGTTGCCTCAAGCAACGCAAATTAACATCCAGTTATTTACCGTAGCATATGATAATTTTCACTTTTTCGGAGGCATCCACCCCTCCTGATAATGTACTGAGTTAAGAAACGCCTTACCAGTTCCAAGAATAAGGTAAGGTACTCCATCACGTATAACAACAGCTCCGTTCTTTTCTTCCTCAGTTAATTGAATATCAACAGCTTTTCTAATCTTAATATCACAGGCATATGTTTTACTAACATCAATACGACCTTCTGTTTCATACATGCGCAGAATATTTTCAGCATCATTTATAACTATGGAATAATCACAATCGTATAGAAGTAGAATCGCTACAATGTGATATTTTTTGCCATCTGCTGTTAATCCAACAATATCATCGTTACAACCTATAGTCATTTGATAACAGCCAGTAGAAAAATCTTTAAAAAGATTCACCGCAATATGATGCTCCATCGCTTTTGAATCTACGTCAAACGCCTGACCTTTTGCGGTATTATATGCTTTTTTCAAAAATTCCAAATTGGATATTCTACAATCCGCATGATTATTATTCATATGGTCGACAACATATCCTTTTTCTGTCATATCCTTCAGAACATCTTCGCCGTACCATTTACCTGCAATATAGCGATGAAGTAATCCTAATGTTCCGTTAGACAAATAACCTTTATCTTCTGTATCACTGTTAGGTTTTGTTAATGACCAAGTTTTTGATGTCAATTCCTCGTAATAATCTTCTCTGTATGTGGTAAGACCTATTAATGGCCATCCTTCTCGTGTGATATGAATTTCATCATTTATGATTTCAAACTTATTCTTACTCTGCCTAGGCATCTATGCCACTCCTCCCTTATCATCTAATCCACTGCCTGCTATATTGCCAACAGTCGAGTTGCCGGATTAGACAACATCTAAATCACTCACTCAAATTGAGTTTGCACCCTAGACAACATCTATCCTAGTGCCACAACCCACGACATCTAATCCACAGCCTAAACCCTCTGACCGTTTTTACAGTAGATATGTTTCAATATAAGAAATACGGACTTTCATGAGTTATTGCCTAATCTCAAAAAAGCCCGTAAATACGCTACTTTTCGCTATTTATTTCTGTTTCCTAGACATCAAACAGACCGTCTCAACGTGTGGAGTTTGACTAAACATATCGACTGGTTGAATCTTAACAATACGATACTCTTTCTTTAATACGCCTAAATCTTTAGCCAAAGTAGCTGGGTTACAAGATACATAGATCATCGTTTTGATCTTTGATTTTAAAATAGTTTCCTTCATTGTATCATCCAAACCAGAACGAGGCGGATCCACAATCAATGTATCCACTTCTTTTTCTTGCACTAAATGTGCTAAGGCACTACCCGCATCTTCACAAATGAAAGATACATTGTCTGCATGATTTAACATCGCATTTTCATTGGCATTATCAACCGCATCCTGAATGGATTCAACACCAATAATTTCTTGTGCCTTATCTTTCACAAATAAACTGATGGCACCAATACCACTATAGGCTTCAACCGTAGTCTTTGATCTTGGCATCCAATCTTTAACCACATTATAAAGATTCACGGATTGTTTCGTGTTTAACTGGAAGAAAGATCTTGGAAGTAAAGATAATTGAATATCTTCTAATCGAAGATGCATCTTTTCTTCTCCCCAAATAAAACGCATATCTCCAAATACTTCACGCTTTGTTTCTGTTTTTACACTTTGCCAGATTGAAACAACACCCTCTAGCTGAGTCACATCATGAATAAATTCTTCACTTAAATCTTCTTTTCCCGTCACAAAAATAATTTGAATCTTAGAATCAAATTCTTTCATCACCAATGTACGATAACCCGTTTTCTTTTTATCATCATACATCTTTAAATGATGCTCATTCATAATTTTTAAAACTTCCTGACGCGTTTGTTCCAACAATTTTGAATGCACATAACACCTTTCCATCTTTTGGAAATGGTTTGTATCACGCTCATACATTCCTGTATATAACTCCCCATATTCTTCACCAAAAGGAAGTTTGCAGCTATTACGATATGACAATGGCTCAGGATTCTTTAAAATTGGTAAAATTCGACCATTATAATCCGCATACTTAATCAGTGTCTCTTTTAAATTACCCTCTTTCATCTTGCATTGTGCTGGATACTTTACGTGCATCAAAGCACATCCACCACACTCTTTCCAAATTGGGCAAAGTGGGTAGCGACGCTTTGAACTCTGTTCAACTAAACGAGTTAATTCTCCAACTAAATAAGTACCTTCATCACTTTTAATATCAAATTCAATAACTTCGTTCGGAATGGCATTTTCAATAAATACTGGCTTTCCTTTATGGAACGCAATTCCCTCACCATTAATTCCCCATTTTTTTACTTTTGTTTTCATATTTTTTATACACAGTTACGACAAACTCAAACGTAACCTCTAACCTTTCTAATTGTTTTACACGATCAAGTCCAGCTTGACTCGTTTTATATCGATATGGTGTCATTTCCAGTAAAGACCATACATCATCTACCATCTTTTTTTCCTGAATAATTTCCTGGTTTACCAATTCATATTGTTCTAGTATTTCTGGCATTTCATTCTCGTAGGGTGTGTCATACAATACTTCTTTTAATTCAAAACAATGCTTAGGACCCGGACCTACTACGATCCAATATCCATTTTCTTTTAGTATACGATAGATTTCATCTTGACCTAAAGGCACAAAAATACTTGTAACACAATCTATGCTCTCATCTAAAAAAGGCATATCAAATAAACTACCCACAATATATTGCGTATGTTTATCTTGTTTAGACGCATGAAGAATCGCTTCCTTGCTCAAATCAATCCCATAACTATGTTCAAAGTTCGCCCCTATCTCTTTTGTATAGTAACCCTGACCACAGCCAGCATCCAAATAAATAGATCCATTAGCCTTTCCCTTTACATATTGACGCATAAAATCATAATAATCTTTTTCTAAAAAATCTGTACGCGCTTTGACCATTAAAGCGTTGTCCCCATGATTCTTTGTCTGTTTACGTGATAAGTTCACATAACCTTGTTTGGCACAATCAAAAGAATGATTATTTTCGCATCGAAATGTTTTATTTTCTTTTATTAGTTTCTTTTTACACACCGGACATATCAACATAAAAAGATTATAACATAAAAGAAAAAGAGAAGCGCTATATTTCACTTCTCTTAGAATAAATCTTCTTCAACCTTAACTGGATGTACCCAAATATCTTCTGTATTATCTATACAATCTTGTACCATCTTGTCAAAATCCCATTTTGCCTCATATTTTTCACACTTATCCACACGAGGTTTAGTGACCGGATTCTTTGGTGTAAAAATCGTACAACAATCTTCATAAGGAAGAATACTTGTTTCATATGTTCCAATCTTTTTAGAAAGATCAATAATTTCAACTTTATCCATACAAACAACTGGACGAATAATCGGCATATTTGTGACATCATTGATTGTAAGCATGCTCTCTAAAGTTTGACTTGCGACCTGTCCAATTGATTCACCTGTTGCGATAGCTTGAGCATGTCTTTTCTTAGCTAGGCCTGTCGCAATACGCATCATCATACGACGCATCAATGTGATCGCATAACTTTCATCCGCATTTTGATAGATTGCCAATTGAAGATCTGTGAATGGAACAACATGAACTAAAACATCACCTTGATAACCAGATACAAGTCTTGCGAGTTCCATTACTTTTTCTTGGGCATTTTGTGAAGTATATGGAGGTGAAGCATAGTGAATACATTCTATGTGTACACCACGTTTCATCATTAAATAGCAGGCAACTGGAGAATCAATTCCACCACTTAATAAAACCATGGCCTTTCCACCAACACCCACTGGATATCCACCAGCACCTTGAATACGATCTGTCATAATGTAAGCTGCATCTTGGTGAACTTCAACAACAATTTTAACATCCGGATTATGAACATCCACTTTCCAGTCACTGTTCTTTAAAATTTTAGTGGCTACCTTACGATTAATTTCATCCGAAATATAAGGGAATAATTTATCACTACGACGCGCAGCCACCTTAAATGTTTTTGGTGTTGTTAAATCTAAAGATTCATAACAAGCATCAATGATTTGATCTAAATCTGGTTCCACTTTAATAGCTAATGAGAAGGAAGATATTCCAAAAACTTTAGCTAAAATATCACTAACCTGCTTAGAATCTTCATCATGAAGATAAATATACATACGGTCGTGCTGTTTTTCAAATTCTAATGTTGGGAATGCTTTTAAAGCTTTACGAACATTGTCATAAAGCGCCTTAATAAAGTTGTTACGGTTTTTTCCTTTTAAACTCAGTTCGCCATAACGAATTAAGATATGATTATAACGATAAGCCATAATTCTCTATAATCTCCTTACATGTTTCTATAAAATATTTTGCCTCTTCCAAAGTATTCTCATAAGAAAAAGATAAACGAATTCCATGTGTCGCATCAAATTCTGACTTGTGCATAGCCAATAACACTTCAGAAGCATTCGTGTTTTGTGATGAACAAGTACTTTTTGCGGATACACAAATCCCCTTTTGATCCAAAGCATTCAATAAGACTTCACTTGTGATTTGATCAAATGAAATATTAAGAATATAAGGAATCGCATCTTTTGGCGAATGTATATGCGCACCATTGATTTTAGCTAATTCTTCACGCAAATATTGATTGATTTTTAAAACATGATCATAAGCCTGTGATTGTTCCTCTAGAGCCAAACGAATTGTCTTTGCCAAAACAATATTCGTCGGTGCATTCTCTGTTCCACCACGAAGTCCTTGTTCCTGTTGTCCACCTTGAATAATTGGAACAAGTTGAATCTTCTTTTTCTTCATTAAAATGGCACTACCCTTTAGACCATGAATCTTATGTGCAGAGATCGTAGCCATATCTAGTTTTTCAAAAGGAATATCAATTTTTGAAAAACTCTGTACACAATCCACATGAAATACACACGTTGGATTTTGGTGTACAATTTTTTCTAGTTCTAAAATAGGGTTGATAGCTCCCATTTCATTATTCACATGCATAATCGATACTAAAATCGTATCTTTACGCATATGAGATTTTAAGCATTCTGGTGTAACAATTCCCTCTTCATTAATTGGAAGAAATTCAACTTCAAATCCGAAACGCTTCAAAAACTCCATCGCATGACGAACACTCGAATGTTCGACATTGCTTGTGAGTACATGATGACCTCTATGCTCATTGGCCAAGGCATAGCCTACAATAGCTAAAGTGTTTGATTCACTAGCAGCTGATGTAAAGATAATTTCACTTGGATCTACATGAAGCATAGAAGCAATATTTGATCGACTTTTTTCCATGAGCGAACTTGCCTGGCGACCAGCCGCATGCAAACTATCTGGGTTGCCATAACAAGTTTCTAACATTTGCCCATAAACACGACGAACCTCTGTACGTACAGAGGTTGTCGAAGCATTATCAAAATAAATCATTACTGCACCTGGTTCATGACTGCAGGATCTTTTTGAGCTACTAACTTCTCATAAATTCCTGGGTGCATGTTTTCGATTGCTTGAATCGCAATCTTAAGTGCACGAGTATATTCTCCATTTTGGAAACATAACTCAGCACGAGTTAAATCCGAATCCATTTGTGCATGCGTACTACGGAAACGGTTACCAAACACAATCGCATTTTCTACCATAACGGCAACACCGACTAAATTGTTTGCGTTATTGTATAACTTATATACAAAGTCGATGGCATCCTGCAAATCTGCATTTAATGTTTGTACATCTAATGGTGAGTGATCCAACACTACACGAACACGTTGAATCAAGCGTTCGCCTTCTTTTAAATCTGCAGAAAATTGAGATGAGATACTAGGTAAATGACGTGTTACTGTATTTAAACGTACTTCATTTAAAATCAATTGTAATTTTGTCAATTGTTTTTTAGCACGTGATTCATCACTGCTTGCTCCCACTAACATCTCTTTCATATCCTTGACTTGATCGTGGAATTCATTAACATCTTCTGAAAATTTACGATAACCATGAACTACATCTACGCTAGGGCGTTGATTTTGCTTCAATTCTTTTTGAATTTCATCACGACGATTTGATAAATCTTCCATTTGGATTTGTGCCAAAGAGAAGCGGTGTGTCCAATCTTCTAGACCAAAACGATCTTTAATATTGGCATAAAGCGCCATGATTTCCTCAAGTTCCTGACCAATGACATTAACAAGATCTAAATTAGATTGAAGACTCACATGGATTTCATCATAAGCCTCTTTTTCATTCGTTACATCATCTTGTAATGCTAGAATGTGATCCCCGATGATTTCCAAGTTTTCTTGTGCCATTTCAAATTCACCTGCATCCAATTGATCAATTGAACTAGACAAAGCACTTTGAATGGTTGTTAATTTTTCTTCTGGTTCTAAATAAGATAAGTCGATATCTTTTTCCTGTAATTCCTTAATGTGCAAACGAACTTCGTTAATTGCACGAGGCAATACATTTTTGGCCTTTTCATAGAGTCCAGGGAAGGCTGCAATTTTAGAGCTAATCTCATCCACCATTTTTGAGATTTTTTCTTGTTCTTCCTTTGCCTTGTTAAATTCTGAAGCAAACATCCACTCTTCAAAATTAGAGAATTCATTTTCAATTTCCTCTAAACATGAATCTACATAATTAACAGATCCATAGAATGAAGAACGATTATCTTGGTAAACAGTTTTCACATTACGGAAACGCTCTTTTAAAGCATTTGCCGATTCACGAACCTCTGTTTCACGAGCCAAGATGTGATCTAATGACTGAGTAACAATACGAATTCTTTCTTTTGTCTCATCCATCATAGTTTCTAAATCATCCATAGCTCGCATAGATTTACGAAGACGATGTCTAGAAACATAATCATCTGCTTCATTAAACAAATCATCACAAGCACTTAAGTTTTTTTGACAAGTATCATATTTTGGAGTCAAGTTTTTCACTTTATCCATGATATCATCATTCACCCTTGCGAATGCCGATGCTTTGTTGAATTTGTAGGCCAAGGAATTGTTACGAATTTCATTCATTTCGATTTCAAGATCAGAAAGTCGTTTCGACGCCTTTTTACGTTTGATCATACGCATAATGATCCAAATCAAGATCAAGACTAGAATTGCTATACAAAGATAGATAATTACAGTCACAGAAAGTTGATTTCGAATGAACGCGTATACTGATCGAAAGAAATTCAAAACACTATCCATAGTGGTACCTCCTTGCAAACCATTCTTATTATAGCAAAACTTCAAAATCATTGCATCATTTTCTTGATTTTATTAATGTTCTTTGATATGATACATAGGCATAAATTGATAGCAGCATACAAAGTTAAAGGATATGCGTTGCAGCCTTATTAAGCGATATGAGTAAGCTAATAGCTGATAGCGGAAAATATCATTGTCAACACAACCTTTAAAGATTTGTACTGTTATTGTTTTGTGGATGATATAAAACAATAGGAGGAAAAATTATGTCAAGAAACACAGGAAGCGTTTGGAAGAAGTCACGCCGTCTTGGATTCTCAGTATTAGAAACTGGTGAAGAATTAACTCGTCGTAACACAATTCCAGGACAACACGGAAATGCTCGTCGTCCAAAATTAACAAACTACGGTATCCAATTACAGGAAAAACAAAGAATTCGTCACACTTACCAATTAAGTGAAAAACAATTCTACAACACTTACTTAAAAGCAAGTAAAAAAGCTGGTTCTGCTGGTGAAAACTTCTTAGTAATGTTGGAATCTCGTTTAGATAACATCGTTTATCGTATGGGATTTGCACGTACTCGTCGTGCTAGCCGTCAGTTAGTAAACCACGGACACGTATTAGTAGATGGTAAGAAAGTAGATATCCCTAGTTTCCAAGTAAAACCAGGACAAGTTATCGAAATTCGTGAACGCGCTAAAAACTTAAGCGTAATCAACGAAGCTTTAGAAGCTGCAACAGCAACTGTTGATTTTGTTGAAGTAAACAAAGATGCTAAGAAAGGTACTTATGTTCGTTACCCAGAACGTAAAGAACTATTCACAGCTCAAGAAATCAACGAATTGTTAGTAGTAGAATTCTACAACCGTTAATCTTAGGCATAGAACAAGAAAGAAGCGAATCAATCGCTTCTTTTTTTTATGGATGTGTTTTCTTAATTCATGTATTTTATCTGTTGATCAACGTAGAAAATCAACTTTTTCAGCTACAAAGCCATAGTTTAGATATATCCTGTCATCTTTCTGGTATTTACGCGAATGAATACGACCATTGATTCCTACATAATCTCCAATCTTACACGAAGCACTTACAGTTTCTGCAAGACCTCGCCATACTTCAACGACCACATCATCACTTTCATAAACACCTTCTGAATTTGGAAAATTACGCTGCACTCGAATCGGAAGCTCACAAGTCTTTAACCCATTGCTCGTTTCCTTTAACACCGGCATATCCGTAATTTTTCCCACGATACTAAACGCATTCATAATTGATTATCCTCCTTCAAATCTGACCACCATATTTATCACCATCCTTCTTCAATGGTATTCTACAAATATGCCACATATAAAACAAACGACCTATCTTATCTATAGGTCGTCTTTTTTTGTGTTTTACATGCGTTTTTTCCCTCTAATTCGCTAAAAAAAACGCAAATTAGATCAGATAGAGTCATTCGGAAGAATTTTTGTCACACAAGAATGTGAGAAATCCAAATCCTGAATATAAGTATGTACCTGTTCAATTTTCATACTTTGAACGCTGTTTAAATTATCTATATAGTCATATTCCTCAAAGTGACTTCGAAGTAAATCATTGGCCAATCCATCAAAATGATCTAAGCCACGCAAATTATTCGCAATCGCCTGTGCATGCAACGACTGATAGTCTTCATCCGAAATCACCTTATTTTGTACAAGCTCGTTTACAAGCTTTATAAAGGCATCTGGATTTACAGTTTGAGCATAAAACAAGATATAACTATGATCCAAAGTAAAATCCGCTTCTGCGCCTACAAACTGCGTAAAGACTCTTTGATCTAGCCATTCCTGAAATTTAGGATTCAAAGGACCCATGATAGAATCTAGCCACATATTCACCGCAAAATCCTTTTCAAACGCTTCTGTCTTTGTTTTACAAGCATCCATTTTATAGCCAACACAGACAAAAGGCTGATGAATATCCATATGATCGACATATTCTTTGCGATTTACTTCCTTTGGCTCTTCTTTAAAGACACGCTCAATCTTTTTATTCAACTTACTCAACACATCTTTTTGACATTCCTTGATCCAATCCATGATTCCACTTGTATCTTTTCCAGTTACACCCACAAGACACAATTTACTAGGATCATAATTTAATGCATAAAATTGTTTTAAATCCTCCATGCTCATATCTTGAATATCTTCTTTTGAACCGAGTACATCCACTTTCATTGGATGATATTGAAATAAAGAAATCAAAGTTTCTTTAAAAAGACGTTGTTCAGGCGATTGTTGATACATATCATATTCACTAAGAATAATCCCCTTTTCTTTTTCAATCGTTTCATTTGTCACATCTAAATTTTCGACAAAATCCAATAAAAGTTTTAATGGCTTTTTCACATCCGCCGTAGTCGAAAAATAAAATGCCGTTTCTGTATAAGAAGTATATGCATTTGTAGAACACTGTAAGTTCGCAAATAAATCACTTACATCTTCTCCATCCAAATAAAACATTTGATGCTCTAAATAGTGCGCAATCCCACTCTTATGCCTAATCACTTGCCCATCTACTCTTTGATCAATATCAAATCCACCTACTTTAGCTCCTAAAAGAAATAGTGATTTTTGATAATCTGGTTTATGAACAAGAATCACCTGTAAACCATTCGACAATGTTTCTTTTTTAATATCCAAATTATAATTCATTTTCTTTCTCCGCAACAATGGCCACTGAAGCCAAATTCAATCGTAAAGCAACACGTGAAATATCATCCTTTGTCACCTTCATAATTCTCTCAATTCTTTGCTCAGGCGTGAGCTGGCGATGTAAAAGATCATCTAAAAAAGCTTGCGCAATCAAAGATTGAGCATGATCTAATCCACTAATAATACGGTCCTTATAGTCCATCTTTGCGATTTCTAAATATCGATCATCATAATCCATATTCAATAATCGATCTATTTGTGTTTCTATCAAATTTAATACTTTTGTGACATCCTTACGATTCACACCCGTATGAATTAATAAAGCTCCATCAAAGCGAATAATAGAAGAGCTTATAGAATAACAAAGACTATTCTTTTCACGAATTTCATCAAACATTAAATTCTTCTGGCTTTGCCCCAAAATACTATTTAAAAGGAGTTCAGCCTCATAATCCGAACTTGAAATATCAACACCTGTCGAATAGACTTGCGAAATACAAGTTTGCGCAATATCCTTTTCAAACGTTTTATAGCTTGTTTCTACTACAGGAAGCAATGTTCTTTCTGATATAAAAGCACAATGTGAATCTAAACCATCAATATAATCATACAATTCATCCGTTACATAACCACAGATATAGAAGTGTTTTGCCATTTCCATATATAGCGTATAGACTTTTTTCACATCGTCTAAAGTAAGTGTCTCTAAATCTTTTAAACTTCCCTGCACTGGAATTGAAATTGAATGTTTATCATGTGCCATATCAAAGGCATACATACATGATAAATTAGCAGGATCATCCATTTGTGCCAATAATCTATTTTTTAATAAATACACAGATTCCTTAAAGTTTTCCTCATCCAATACAGAATGAAACAGAACTTCATCCATAATATCTTTAATTTTATCTAAATAACATTTATCTTCAATCCAGTCTGGACGGACAAACTGAAAACGAACATCGAGTTGAACAAGATCTCCATAAGATGTTAAACCGTAAGACACCTTTGTTCCATAAGCACGATTTAAGGTAGAAGCTAATTTTTGTTTCGAATTCATTTTCTGCGTTTTCGCCTTCATCATATACACAAGCACGTTTAAGGCACTAATTGTATTTCGATGAAAAGGCATCATGGTTTTACAAGAAACATAAACATCACTAAATTTTTGCGTTTGTATATAGTTCATAAGTAAACCTCCTTGAAAATATATTAATAATTCTACCACAAAAGCAAAAAAAAAGGCTAGAATTCAATCTAGCCTACGTGAACGTATCCAATTAATGCCTTGTCACAAGAAACGCTTGCTACAACAGTCTGGCTTCCGTACCATCCACCATGAACTGCTTGTCCGTTTCCAATGTAAATAGCGACATGTCCTGAATAAACAATAATGTCACCTGCAACTGGACTTGATGTGATTGTACCAAGACTCAAATAATCTTCTGGCCAACCGTGGAAATTAATTCCTACAGCTCTCAAAGCGTTTGTTACTAACATTGTACAATCTTGTGTAGCTCCTACTTGTGCTAATGCAGCAGCAGCGATTGCTGAACTGTTCACACTTGGGGTTGGGGCTACATAATTATTAGCTGGAGCACTAGGAGTCGATGTCTGTGCTGGCGCTTGTGTTGTAGTTGTTGTACTTTGAGCTGGAGCACTTTGAGTAGTTGTTTGTGCTGGAGCCTGAGTCTGAGATTGAGTCGTTGTATCTTGAGTTGGAGTTGTTTCCTCAGAAGGGGTTACTTCAGTCGCAACACCATTTTCATCAATCTTATATCCATCTTTTTCGGCATTTTTAATCAAATTACCATTTTCATCGAACGCATATTTAACACCTTCGATTTCAACGATTTGATTCTTAGTTACTTCACCATTTTCTGCATAATACAATCTTTGACCGTTGATCTCTTGCCATCCTGTACGGAAAGTACCGTCTTCTTGAGTGAAATATGTTTTTCCGTCTACATCAAATTGACCTGTAGCCATCTTTCCATCTTCACCAAAGAAATACTTCTGGCCATCGATTTCCTGCCATCCTGTTACACAATTTCCATCGGCATCAAAATAATATTTTGAACCATTTTCTTCAACCCAGTTTGTTGAAGTTTTGTTTCCTTTTTCATCGTAGTATGATTTACCATCATTACTCCAACCATGAAGAAGGACACCTTCTTTTTGGAAATGATACTCACTACCCTGAATAGTTACAGAACCTGTTGCAGCAGTTCCGTCTTGTTGGAAATAGTAAGTTTCATCTGAAACAGTCTGCCATCCAAACTGCATTTCTCCTTTATTATTAAAATAATAAAGTTCCTTATCGATTTTTGTTAAACCAGTAGCTGTCTGACGATTTGATTTTAAAACATAATAACGATCTGCGCCTTCACCATGCCATCCTGGTTGAACTTCTTTAGCATACATTGTCGAAACAATTGGTCCAGAAGTCAATAGACATAGGCTTACGGCTAAAATTTTACTGTGCTTTTCGATAAAATTCATCATATCACCTCTTCGTTGCAACAACTGAAGTTTAACAAGATTTAATTTTTGTTGCAAATTTTCGCAAAAAAATCATTTGCACTTTTTAGTAATTAATTTCTTAAATATTTCTTAATAACCTTTATATAAAGCATCTCAATATAAATTATGGTAAATTATGTGATTTTGTAAAAAATTGTACATAATTTATAACATGTATAACGTTGTCTACAAATTGTGAACAAATCTATCGTGTTCTAAGATTATTCGTACCAAGCCAAAAAGCCATTGAAGAATCACTATACCAACAAAGATCAAACCGCCTATTGAAAGCCATTTTAAACAATTTATTACCAAATATACACTTGCAGAATTCATACCTTTTACAATCCAAATGGTACACCAAATGTATTTAAATACATTTAAAATGATAATAATTTGAAATTTTTGAGCCAAAATCAGCAATCCTACAATCCCCATTATGTCTATCAATTTTATACAACTAACAAGACCAGCCATGTTCAATGATGGATTTGAAATCACATAATATATAATACGAATCAAAACACTCGATTCATAATTGGATAGATGCGCCTGCAAATTGAACAAGCTTTCATAATCAGCTATAAAATATACTTTATAAAATAATAATAACTGCCAAATATTCTGCCACAACCAATACATTGTTATAAATATAACAAAAATAAAGATTCGCTTTTCAAACGAATCTACATAACGATCAATCAATCTTAAGATTTTCAAGCCAATCCTCTCCCTTAAGTTCTTCATGTGTACTTAGTCCAGGATAATCAAGTTGGCGTAATACTTCATAAACGATAATGGCAGCACAATTGGACAAATTCAAACTTCTCGCATTTGCGACCATAGGCAAACGCATACAAGTATCTAAATGATGTTGAAGAATTTTTTTATCAACACCTGTACTTTCTTTTCCAAGAACCAAATAAACATCGCCTTCTTCTTTAGTAAAATCAAATTCACTAGGTGCTTTTTTACCATAACGAGTCATAAAATAATAGTGTTCACTTGGATTTTCAGCCACAAACGCATCCCAATCTTTATGAATATGGATATCCGCATCCTTAATATAATCCATTCCTGAACGACGCAAATGCTTTTCATCCAAAGAAAAACCCAATGGTTCAATTAAATGTAAACGCGAACCCGTAGCCATACAAGTTCTTATGATATTTCCTGTATTTTGGGGAATTTCAGGTTCATACAATACTACATGCAACATATTATTTACTCCAATCCTTTAAAAATTTCTCAAGTGCAACCCCTCTATGAGATACACTATTTTTCTTTTCTTCACTCACATTGGCAAGTGTTGTCTTAAATTCAGGATAATAGAAGATTGGATCATATCCAAAGCCATTTGTTCCAACCATTTTATCATGAATCAAACCTTCACACTCTCCACGATATACATGTTCTTTTCCATCTTCATCAATATAGGCAATGACACACACATAACGAGCCGTACGTGTTTTTCCCTTTACCTGATCTATAATATATTGATTCTTGATATCATAGCTTGTGCCTTCACCTAAAAAACGAGCTGAATACACACCTGGCTTCTTATCCATCGCATCTACTTCCAAACCAGAATCATCACTGATTACAGGTTCATGAAGTTCATTAAATAAAGTACGAGCTTTAATTAGCGCATTCTCTTCAAATGTTGTACCATCTTCTACAATATCAATCTTATGACCTAGATCTTTTAAGCATTTAACTTGGCAATCCTTCAACATCGTCTGAAACTCTTCGACTTTATGAGCATTGCTCGTTGCTATCCAAATTGTTTTTTTCATTTTATCACCGATATATATTATAGAAAGAAAAAATGGGGTTTTCAACAAGAGTTGTGCTAAATTGAACCTCTCCGCATCGAAGTGACGACTGTTCTTAGATTGCATTAAAAAACCAAGTACAGTATCCATATGTGTATAGTGTGCGGTATATGTTCTAGTCTTGTCAATCAGAGACGATATTGGCGATCGATGAAAACACAAGTTCTGTAACAATGTCGATTTTCTTAGGTATTTTTAATCTAGGTATTGGATTAGGATATTTTATTGGAGGACAAACCATTAATCTTCTTAACATTCAATCCATTGGATATATTGCCGGTATTATCGCTATACTCAGCATAATCTTCTATATAAGACGCCGCTAATATGTGATAGAATAAATGGGTTGGAGGAATTTATGGAATACAAGAACGACAATAAATTTTATTTTGAAATTGAAAAAAGAATTCCTGGTCATTTAGGAAGAGCCGGAATTATACATACACCTCATGGAGACATTAAAACGCCGGCATTCATGTGTGTAGGAACACATGGTGAAGTTCGCTTTGTTTCTATGGAAGAATTAAAAAGTATTAATGCTCAAGCTATGTTGAGTAATGGATATCATTTACGAAACATTTCCCCTGAGATTGCCGCCAATGGAGGTTTATCCGCATGGTCAAAATGGAACGGTCCAACCTTAACGGATTCCGGTGGATTTCAAGTGATGTCTTTAGGTTCTGGCTGCGGAAAAGTTGTCAGCATGAAACGTGAAGACAATATGAAGAATACCGAAGAAGAAAAGCGTTTGGCCCACGTAACAGAAAATGGCGTACACTTTCACGATCCATTTACAGGTCAAGAAGATTTTATTGGTCCAGAAGAAAGTATGCAAATTCAATGTCGCATTGGAGCCGATATTCATATGGCCTATGATGAATTAACTTCTTTAGCCGATACATACGAATATAACGTTGAATCCTTGGCAAGAACTGAGCGTTGGGCAAAGAGAAGTCTTGATGAACATAAGAAACATTGTGATGATTTAGGCTACCATCAATCTTTATATGGTGTAATCCAAGGTGGACGTTGGGAAGATCTAAGAAGATCAACTTGTAAAAAGTACGCTCAAATGGATTTTGATGGTTATGGATTAGGTGGTGCTTTCCTTAAAGAAACACTAGGTGATATCTTAACTTGGTGTAACGAAGAACTCCCTGAAAATAAACCAAGACACTTATTAGGATTGTCTCATCCAGATGATATCTTGATTGGTACAGAAAATGGTGCCGACACATTTGATTGTGTAGCTCCTACAAGAGAGGCAAGACATGGAAGATTGTATACAATGCATGGTCCTATCAATCTATCAAAATATAGAGATAGCGATGAAATTATCGATGAAGGTTGTGATTGCCCTACTTGTCTATCTCATATCACACTTGGTGAATTAAGAAGACTATGGAAATCACAAGATCGTACGGAATCCGCAAAGTATTTCGAACTTGCTTCTATACATAATCTTCGCTTTATCATCCGTTTAACTGAACAAGCTCGACAAGCTATTTTAGATAGTACATTTAAAGAATTCAAAGAATCTTTTTTAAATTCATACTACAAGAACAAGTAAATGCTTGTTCTTTTTTTTAAAAAGCTCCTCTTTTGCAAATGGGTGGTAATTATTCGCTTATTTACTGTGCTTAGAGCTCATTGAATCCCAATAACGCAATTTTTTTTGGCGACAAAACTGCCATTTCTATAAATTTTAATACTTTATCATACTTGACCTTTGACACATTCATAATCAACCAAAATAGGTTCAGCCAGTCTTGGAGGTGCTCTCTATCATAAGATCCATGATTTCTTATAAAACGTTTTAACAGTAAATGAAGATTGTTAACTGGATATAAGGGATTGTCTTTATCTGATAATCCCTTTGTTTTTTTTGCTAGATGTGGTACTAACAAAATTGCTCACGTTTCTATTCACCACCCATTTGCAAAAGAGGAGCTTTTAAAAAAAAGAGAAATCAAACGATTCCTCTTAAATAAAGTCTTGGCAAGATACCAATAAATCAATTTTCTTCCATTGTGTTTCCTCATCAATGCAGTTACCTTCTTCAACAGAGGCAAATCCACATTGTGGAGAAAGTGCAATATTCTCACCGACTACAGCTTTAGCTTGTTCATAACGTGCCTTAATCGCATCATGCTCTTCTAATTCTTTACGCTTTGTAGAAATCAAGCCAGCTACAAATGTACGGCCAGTACCTTTTAAAACAGCCCAAGGATCAAATGTTCCGCTACGAGCATCATCATATTCTACAAAATATCCATCGTATGGAATGCTCGCAACAGACTTGGCAATCGTATCATAAAATCCGTGGAATAATGGATTTCCTTTGAAGTTTCCTTTACAGAAGTGTGTCGCAATCTGCATATCTTCTGGACGATTTTCTAAAGCCTTAGTACTAACACGCACAAACCAATCTAATACTTGTGCCTTTGTATAACCTAAACCTTCTACTTTTGATACAAATGTATCATCAATCATATAGGTCCATGAAGTATCATCAATTTGAATGTAGCGACATCCATGATTGTAGAAATCACGAATGGCTGCCTGATATGCCAATCCAATATCATCAATGACTGCTTCAATATCTGTTCCATAGTATGGCGTATCTTTGATACCTAACTGTAAAAAATTATCAATCAAAATCATGTTTGGTCCAGAAATACACTTCTTGGCTTCTACACCATATTTACTTGCCTCATTCTTCAAGAAATCCCATGCGTACATTTCTTTATGTGCTTTATTTGGATCATAAGAAATCTTACCTTCAATCCTACCTAATTCAATATGATTGTTTCTTCCATTAATAAATTTATCCAAATGTTTTGTCGTAAAACCATCAAATTCTTTTAACCAATCTAAATGCCACCAGCGACGACGGAATTCTCCATCTGTCACAAACTTCAATCCATGTTGTACTTCCTTCGCAACTAATTTTGCGATTTGTTCATCCTCTACATCACGCAATTGTTCATATGTGATTTCATTATTATTGAATTTAGCACGTGCCTCTTTAATTTCCTGTGGTCTTAAAAAAGATCCCACAATATCGTATTTAATATTCAACATTAGTAAATTTCCTCCAACGTCATCATTTTATCATTTCTAATTAATTATTGATAATATTTAATAATATGCATCCGTTATAACTTTTATCTATAATAGAAAATTAAAGAACGTGATAAAATAATTTTTATGAACACAAAATCATATATACTCAACCAATTTCAAACATACCCACAACTAGAACTACAGGATTTAATGAAATTTTTATACCAAAGCAGTTTTGGGTGTGAACACTTACTTTCAAATCCTGACACAGTTCAAAAACAGATCCAACAAGAACTCGATACAAAACTGGATACATGTAATTCCATTGAATATCTAGATGGGGATTATGTTCGTCTTCATTTAAATTATGGATTGAGCGTTAATACACTAAGTACTTTATTTATTTTATCAAGTCAACAAGAAAAAAATGGCAAGGAACAGCTCGAAGAAAAGCTTCAAATCCTTATCGATATGATTTCCAATAAGGAACTACCATTTTCTTTAAACAACGCTAAGCCAACTCTTTTAAAATGGAAAGAAGATGGATATCCTGCCATTCATCATTCCAATACATTCAATGAATTGTACCATCCATCTTATCGCTTAATACATAAAAAGTACGTCCCCTTCTTAAAACTATTTAAGCATATCGACAACAAGCATCCTTCTATTATTTCAATCGACGGATGTTGTGCTTCGGGTAAGACTACACTTTCAAATCTTTTAAAACAAATATATGACTGTAACGTATTTAAAATGGATGACTTTTTCTTACAACCCCATCAAAGGACAAAGGAAAGGCTTGAAAGTCCTGGAGAAAATGTAGATCATGAACGATTTGAACAAGAGGTCTTGATTCCACTATCCAAACATGAAGATATAAAGCTGCGTAAATTCAATTGTTCAACTTTGTCAATACAATCTGCTCACTTAATTCCATATAAATCATTTAATGTCATTGAAGGTTCTTATTCGATGCACTCAGATCTTCAAAGATATTATTCGTATTCTGTTTTCTTAACTGTAGATAAACAAGAACAACTTTCAAGACTTGAAAAAAGGAACCCAAATATGTTGAACAATTTTATTCAACGATGGATTCCTTTAGAAGAACTTTATTTTAAGACTTTTTCAATCCAAGACATATGTGACATAAAAATAGATACATCAAAGGCCTGAATCATCAGGCCTTATTTACATTATTCAACTTGTTCATCTTCCATACTGACAATACGACCTTCTCTTTGTCCAAGATCATATTTTTCATGGTACTCAGCCAATGTTGTTTTATAATCGTCACCTTCGATCGCATATACTTTGGAATCGTGAATATGAATATCTGTATCTTTTTCACGAATCTTAATCAAAGCCACCATACTACTTGCACAGTGTGTAGCGATACGGTTTAAACTATTTAATAAATCATTGAATACTGTACCTTCTTCAAGGCCACAGTTTCCTTGTGATAAACGTTCAACGTGGCGCAATTTCATTTCATCACAAAGTCCACGAATGACAATTCCTAATGGAGATACGCGTCGAGCCAAAGCTAAATCATCTTCTAAATAAGCATGATATGTCATATTCATAGATTCACGAACAGCCTCCATAACAAGGTTTAACTCATCCATAGCGGCATCTGACATTGCCATACGATTTTCATTAATACTCTTTGACATATCGGCAATATCTGCAGCGTGATCTCCAATTCTTTCAAAGTCACTAATAGTATGAAGATATAAAGAAGCTTGTCGAGTTTGTTCTGTATTTAATGCTTGTTTTGTCAGCTGCATTAAATAAGAACCTAAACGTGCTTCATATTTATCAATCAAATTTTCTTTACGATGTACTTTATCATATTTTTCTGGTTTAAACTCATTAATCAAGTTCATTGAACGATTCACGTTATTACGCACCTTTTTAGCCATACCATTCATGACACGATGACATTGTGCAATCGCCAAAGCAGGATACGGAATCAAACGTTCTTCTAGTAAATCAAAGTCAGCTTGTTCTTCTAGATCTTCTGGACTGTCTTTGACAATACGCATCAATAATTTTTCAATTTGAGGAATGAACCAAAATAATACTAATACATTTCCACAACGAATAGCTGTATTCATTAATGCGATATTTACTGGAGACATAACTTTATTCACAAAGCTATAATGCATAAATACATTTGAACCATAGAATAGAATTGACCAGATAATCATACCAAATAAGTCGTTGATCAAATATTCTAATGCGGTACGTTTACCATTTTTATTTGCACTTAAGGCAGAAATCAACACAGGACAGGCAGCACCAATACCAATTCCTAAGTTAATTGGAAAGGCTGCCGCAAATGTCAATGAGCCTGTCATAGATAGTGCTTGTAAGATACCAATCGCTGCACTTGCACTTTGTAAAACAGCAGTAAACAAAATACCAACAAGAATACCCATGATTGGATTTGAGAACATTGTAAGCATACTAATGAATGTTTCGTTTGTTCTTAATGGCGAAACGGCTCCACTCATTTGTTGCATACCTGTCATTAAAATCGCAAATCCAAGCATGATATTTCCAACATTTTTATGTGTAGTACGTTTTCCAAATGTTTTTAAACAAATACCAATAAACGCAAACAATGTTGTGATCATAGCTGTTGAAAATAAGCTTGCGATTCCACTAGAACCACCAACATAAGATAAACACAATATCCAACCGGTAATACTTGTACCAATATTGGCACCCATGATAATACCGATAGCTTGTCTTAGTTTCATCATACCTGAGTTAACAAAACCAATGACCATTACTGTCGTGGCACTACTAGATTGAATAACAGAAGTAACACCTGCACCTAAGGCAACACCTTTTAAGCTTGTGTTTGTCATCTTGTACAAGAATGCTTCTAACTTGTTACCGGCTACGCTTTTTAGTCCATCGCCCATTAATGACATACCGAACAAAAATAACGCAATGCCTCCTAATAGGGATAAGACCATTGTAACTATTTCCATCTTGAACTCCTTTATAAAATGAATATTTAATTTTCAATTTTTACGCATATCGCGACGTCTTTATTATGCAATAAAAACAATGTCAAAACAATATTAAATTTATGTTAATTTTCTGTAAAATGAAGTTTTTTTCTGAAAACGCTTTAAAAAAGATGACTTTAGAAACCTAAAATCATCTTTGCGATCATCTCAAAAAATTGAATCATATTTGAACGTAACATACCCAACGGATAATCTAATAAACCTGAAAAAATCAATAAGATAAATAATAGATTCATCCATGGTGCACCATCAATAAATTTATAGTATTTATCGTCGGGTAAAAACGAAAACAATACTTTTGAGCCATCTAATGGTGGTACTGGAATCAAGTTAAAAATGCCAAAACCAGTTGAAATCAATCCTGTATATGTCAATGTATTCGATATAAAATATCCTACACTCGACATCATAAAATATGGAGCAAATTTATAGAGTGCATAAAATAAGAATACACAAATAAAGCTTAATAGAAAGTTTGCGATTGGACCCGCAAAACTTGTCCATATGATTCCTGTCTTCGCATCTTTGTAGTAACGTGCATCCACGGGTACCGGTTTTGCCCAGCCAAATCCACATACTAATAGACAGACAAGTCCAATCCAGTCAACATGTTTAAAAGGATTTAAGCTCAATCGACCTTCCATCTTAGCCGTAGGATCTCCCATCCAATAGGACACAAGTCCATGTGCCGTTTCATGAATCGACATGGAAAGAACAACGGCAATGACGAGATAAATAATATTTGATAAATTAAACATTAAATCTAAAGTGCATTACATCGCCATCTTGCACGACATAATCCTTTCCTTCTAGGCGCAAGCGTCCTGCTTCTTTAATAGCTAATTCGCTACCTAATTCATCGATATCTTCAAAACGATATACTTCAGCACGAATAAATCCCTTCTTGAAATCTGTGTGGATAACACCTGCACAATCCGGTGCTTTCATGCCTTTTTTAAATGTCCATGCACGACATTCATCTTCTCCAGCCGTTAAGAATGTACATAGATCCAATACGGCATAAGCCTTTTGAATCAATTGATCCAAACCAGATGTTTCAACACCTAATTCTTCTAAGAATGCATCTTTTTCTTCTTTATCTAAACCAGACAATTCTTCCTCCATTTGCGCACACAAGGCAACGACTTGGTTATTCTGGCTTTGTGCATATTCTTTTACTTGATTATAGTAAGCACATGAATCTGGATCCATGATCCCTTCATCATCTAAGTTGGCAACATAGATCATAGGTTTAGCTGTCAATAAGTTATAGCCTTTCATCAAGATTTGTTCATCTTCATTCAACTCTAATGAACGAGCTGGTTTTCCTTCTTCTAAGATTGGTTGTAAACGATCCAATAAAGCTAGTTCATCCAATGATTCTTTATCCTTGTTTGTTTTAGCCTTACGTTCGATCTTACTTCTACGATTTTCAATTGTCTGAAGATCCGCTAAAGTTAATTCTAGATTAATAATTTCAATATCGCGAATTGGATCTACACTATTTTCAACGTGTGTGATATCTGGATTGTCAAAACAACGAACTACGTGACAAATCGCATCTGTTAAACGAATGTTTGATAAGAATTGGTTACCAAGTCCTTCACCTTGACTTGCTCCCTTAACTAATCCCGCAATATCTGTAAATTCAAATGTTGTATAGATTGTTTTTTTCGGATTGAAGATTTCAACTAAGCGATCAATACGATAGTCTGGTACTTCTACAACACCTACATTGGGCTGAATTGTCGCAAATGGATAGTTTGCGGCTTCTACTTGTGATTTCGTGATAGCGTTAAATAAAGTTGACTTTCCTACGTTAGGAAGACCAACGATTCCTGCAGTTAATGGCATAAATTCAATACATCCTCTCTATTCTTCTTCATGTCGAATTACTTTTTTTAATTTCTTTTCAAATTTTTGTCTAGGCATTAAAACACTGGCTCCACAACCTAAACATTTAATTCGAATATCAGCACCCATACGAATAATTTTCCATTCATTGGACTTATGACAAGGATGCTCTTTTTTCATTTCTACAATATCATTTAATCCATATTCCATAATTATTCTCCTTGCATATGCATATGATATGCATCCAGCGTATTCGATAATAACATACAAACCGTCATTGGACCAACACCTTTTGGCACTGGACTTACATAACTTGCCTTTTTCGCAACCGATTCAAAGTCACAATCCCCTACAAGTTTTCCATTGACACGATTGATACCTACATCAATAACAACAGCCCCTTCTTTCACCCAATTTTCATTGACCATTTGAGCGACACCCATCGCAACAATTAAAATGTCGGCTTGTGAAGCAATCTTTTCAATATCCGGTGTCTTTGAATGAACGATTGTCACTGTCGCATTCCGATTTTGAAGCAACAGGGCAACTGGTTTGCCTACAAGGTTACTTCTTCCACAGACCACAGCACGTTTACCAGATAAATCTTTACATCCAATGGAATCTAACATAGCCATAACACCTTGTGGCGTACAAGGAATAAAGCCTGGGCGATTCGTAAGTAAACAACCTGCATTCATGGGGTGTAAGCCATCTACATCCTTTTGTGGATCAATCAATTCTAAGGCTGCTGTTTCGTCTAAATGCGAAGGTAAAGGCATTTGTACTAAAATACCATCGACTTCAGAATCTAGGTTCAAACTCATAATCACATCATTTAATTCTTTTTGCGATACATTTTCATCTAGACGAATTGTTCTTTGAAGCATCCCAATAGAAGAACAAGCCTTTTCTTTACCACGAACATAAGACATACTTGCGGGATCATTTCCAACAAGTACAACACTTAATAATGGTAGCCTTGCCCCTTCTGCACGGATATCATCAATTTTTTGTTTCATATCCGCCTTGATTCGATCCGCAAGTGTATTTCCATATATAATTTCCATTAAAATAACTCCTTTGAATCCAATACAATTGTTACTGGACCATCATTCAATAATTCAATCTTCATATCAGCACCAAAAATACCTGTTTCAACATGCATACCTTGTTCTTGTAGTTTCTGATTGAATTGATCATACAATGTTGTAGCTAAATCTGGTTTACCTGCATTTGTAAAACTTGGGCGATTTCCCTTTTTACAATCCGCATATAAGGTAAATTGAGAAATAGAAAGAATACTTCCTTCTACATCTTGTATGGATTTATTCATCTTCCCATTTTCATCTTCAAAAATTCGCAAGAATAAAATCTTATGAATCATTTTATCAATAATTTCATTTGTATCTTCATTATTGAATCCTACAAAAATACAATATCCATAATCAATTTGACCTGTTATTTGACCATCTACTGTACATTTTGTGTTCTTTGCCCTTTGAATTACTACTCTCATCCTTTTTTCTCCAATATACAAACACTAAGGCTTACAATGCCCTCTTCATTTCCTACAAAGCCAAGTTTTTCTCCACGCGTAGCCTTAATCGAAACATCTTCTATGTCACAATGCAATACATTTGAAATATTCGTTCGCATAGAAATAATGTGTGGTGCCATTTTAGGTCTTTCGGCCAAAATAGTCGCATCTATATTACCAATCTGATATCCCATTTCATCCATCATATCATAGATATGTCCTAATAAGACAAGACTGTTCGCACCTTTATATTTAGGATCAGTATCCGGAAAATGTTTTCCTAAATCACCTAGTGCAAGAGCGCCTAAAATACTTTCGCCGATCGCATGTGTTAAAACATCGGCATCCGAATGACCTAAAAGTCCTTTAGAATGTTCAATTTCAACACCGCCCAAAATAAGTTTGCGACCCTCTACAAGCTGATGAATATCTACGGCTTGTCCAATACGTATATTATGCATAAACCACCTTAGACGTTCTTTCAGCGCGTTTTCCAAGTTCTTCGTCTCTATAGCCTAAAATACAATGTCCAATGCCTTCATAAGATTCTGGTATTCCCCATTTGTTCTTTAATTCTTTACCATATTCTGTTTCAAACACTTCTTTAGCACGGTGAATCCAACATGAATCAACACCTAAAGCATTTGCAGCATTCATTAGATTCCCCATAGCCAAAGCTCCATCGTATAAATATGTAGGTGCATGGGTATCCGCGAAGACAATAATCAAACTTTTTGCACCATAAAATGGGTCTGCCGATGAATCCATAACCTTTGCATTCTTTTTAGATAATTCTTTTACTAATTCTTCATTCTCAACAGCGACAAAGGCAAAGATTTGACGATTCATGCCACTAGGTGCACATTGCCCGGCATAAATGATTTTTTCAACCAAATCATGACTCACCTTTTTGTTATTATATTTTCTTACACTTCTTCTCTCTACAAGATTTTTATATGCTTCATTCATAATATTTTGCCTCCAAAACTACATCATATTATACAATACAAAACCTTAATATACAAAAAAAGCCTGGCTAAAAAAGCCAAGCTTAAAGTTTAAAATTATCTAACAACACGAATAAATTGTGGAGATGCTGCTGTGCTTAAATATGCACTAGCAATTACAGTCTTACCTTCGTAGTTTCCATGAACAGCTTGTCCATTTCCAATATAGATAGCGATGTGGTCAACACCACGTCCACCATTGTTATAGTACAATAAGTCACCTTCTTGAGGATCGTTAGTGTAGTATCCATATTGACCTGCGTATTGATCTGGCCATAATTGATAAGCATCACTTACACCGGCATTTGCCAAAGCTTGTTGTACAACTTGTGTACACCATAATCCATCAGTTACACCTACTAATTTCTGTGCTTCAGCAGAAATTCTTTGTCCTAAAGTACTAGGTGCAGGTGTTACAGTCTGTTCAGGTGCTGGAGTTTCAGTTTGTTCTGGAGCAGGTGTTACAGTTTGCTCAGGTGCTGGAGTTTCAGTTTGTTCTGGAGCAGGTGTTACAGTCTGTTCAGGAGCTGGTGTCTCAGTTTGTTCTGGAGCAGGTATTACAGTTTGCTCAGGTGCTGGAGTTTCAGTTTGTTCTGGAGCAGGTGTTACAGTCTGTTCAGGTGCTGGAGTTTCAGTTTGTTCTGGAGCAGGTGTTACAGTTTGCTCAGGTGCTGGAGTCTCAGTTTGTTCTGGAGCTGGTGTTACAGTCTGTTCAGGAGCTGGTGTCTCAGTCTGTTCTGGAGCAGGTGTTTCTGCTGGAGCTTCAGTTGTATCTGTTGCTTCAGTTGTAGTTACTGGAGTTTCAACTACTTCTTCGGCTTTCTGCTCTGTTTCTTCTTTTACAGCTTCTTGACTAGCTGTTGCTACTGTTTCTTTCACTTCCCCTGTAATGTTACTTGAAACGCTAGCTGTTGTTGCTTCTTCAGTCTTTGAAGAATTTACTGTTCCATCTTCTGAGAAATAGTAAGATTTTCCTTCGATTTCTTGCCATCCTTTTGCTACAGTTTTATCTTCATTGACATAGCGATCACCATGCCATCCTGGTTCTTCCTTAGCTGCAACTACTGTTGCCACAACAGGGAAAGCAGATGCTACACATAAAATCGCTGCAACTTTTTTACCATTATTTTCTACAAAGTTCATTTTATTCTACCCCCTATTTAAAATAATTCATGACTAGTTTACCACGAAACCACCTCACAAACAACCCTAAAATTTATTTTTGGTTAGAAATAACTAAAAATAAAAGGCCTCAAAGAGGCCTAGATAATCATCAATTATTTTGTTTTTTCAATGATTTCTGTGAAGCTATCTTCTTTCAAACTAGCACCACCAATTAATGCACCATCGATATCTGGTTGAGCCATATATTCAACGATGTTGTTAGGTTTAACACTTCCACCATATTGGATACGTACTTTTTCAGCAGCTTCTTCACCATACATAGCCTTAACTTGGTCACGTACGATCTTACAGCAGTTTTCAGCAATTTCAACTGAAGCAGATTTTCCAGTTCCGATAGCCCAGATTGGTTCGTAAGCAATTACCATTTCACCAACACATTTTGGACATAAGTCAGCTAAAGAACCAGCTAATTCTTCACGAATTACTTTTTCTGAGTTTCCAGCATCGTAATCAGCTTCTGTTTCACCAACACATAAGATTGGAGTGATTCCAGCTTTAATTAAACGTTTTGCTTTTTTGTTTACTGTTTCATCCGTATCACCGAACATTTCACGACGTTCTGAGTGACCGATAATGCAGTATTTAACTCCCATTTCTTCTAACATAGGAACACTAACTTCACCAGTGAAAGCTCCACTATCTTCAAAGTGGCAGTTTTCAGCAGCTACAACTAAGTTTTTAGCATGATCCAATGCAGTTCTTAAATCAGTAAATGGACATCCAATTCCATAAGTAGCATTTTCGCTAGCAGCAACACCATCAACAGCTTCGAAGAAAGCTTTTGTTTCAGCGTTGTTTTTGTTCATTTTCCAGTTTCCAACGATAATAGGTTTTCTCATCTTAAGTACATCTCCTTATTACTTTTCGCTGATAATAGCGATACCAGGTAATGTTTTACCTTCCATATATTCCAAACTAGCTCCACCACCAGTTGAAACGTGAGAGAATTTGTCTGCATATCCTAATTGTTTTGCAGCAGCAGCAGAGTCTCCACCACCGATTACTGTAATAGCTTCTGGTAATTCAGAGATAGCTTTACATACTTCTTCAGTACCTTTAGCGAATTTAGGCATTTCGAATACACCCATAGGTCCATTCCATACTACAGTTTTAGCACCAGCTAAAGTTTTTCTGAACAATTCAACAGATTTAGGACCAATATCTAATCCCATCCATCCATCAGGAATTTGTCCAGCATCAGCAACAGAAGTGTTAGCATCTTCACTGAATGCATCAGCGATTACGTTATCTACAGGAAGAACTAATTTGTCTCCAGCTTTTTCTAAATATTCTTTTGCTAAATCCAATTTGTCATCTTCAACTAATGAAGTACCGATTGAACCACCAACAGCTTTAGAGAATGTATAAGCCATTCCACCACCGATGATAACTTTGTCAGCTTTTTTCAATAAGTTGTCAACAACATCGATCTTACTAGATACTTTAGATCCACCAATGATAGCTACAAATGGGTGAGCTGGTTCATCAACAGCTTTTCCTAACATTGTAACTTCTTTTTCAACTAAGAATCCTAATCCATTTTCTTTAATGTTTGTAGGGATACCTACAGTAGAAGCGTGAGCACGGTGAACAGATCCGAATGCATCTTCAACGAATACTTCACCTAAGCTAGCCCAATATGCACCTAATTCAGGATCGTTTTTGCTTTCGCCTTTTTCGTAACGAGTATTTTGCATTAATACGATTTCACCATCAGCTAATGCATTTACAGCGTTTTCTAATTCTTCACCACGAGTTACTGGGCAGAAAGTTACTTTTACATCTGGTAACAATTCTTGTAAACGTACGGCTACGCATTCCAAGTTGTTTTTAGCTTTGTCTTCTTCAGTCTTAACTTTTCCTAAGTGAGACATCAAAATAACTTTAGCTTTGTTTTCTACTAAATATTTAATTGTAGGTAAAGCCATTACGATACGGTTATCATCTGTGATAACACCATCTTTTCTTGGCACGTTAAAATCACAACGTACGATGACCTTTTTTCCAGCTACATCAAGGTCTTTAACAGTTCTCTTTGTCATGTATATTCCTCCTACTGTCATTTTTTTGCACATCCATTATATCACTACATAAATTGATTGACTAGTTTTTCACAAGTAAAATATTTCACAAAAAGCGCTTACATCACTTACTTGTGGTAATTACGACCATTATTGATCATAAAACCACGATAAATCTGTTCCAACATCAAGACTCGGGTCATTAAATGAGTAAAAGTTAGATCCGATAATTTCCAACGATAATTCGCTCTAGAAACTAATTTTTCACTTGGTCCTAGACTTCCCGCAATCACAAAAACAATATTTGAATGCTTCATTTGCCACATATCCAAATTTTTCGCAAACGTCTCAGAATCAATCATCTTGCCATGAAGATCAAGCAATACCACAAAATCTTGATCTGATAATTTTTCTAGAACACGATTTCCCTCTTTTTCTTTCACCAATAAAACTTCAGCTTCTCTAGACACATGCTCATTTGCTTCATCCTTGACTTCGATTTCACTAAACTTACAAAAAGCTGACAATCGCTTCATATATTCTTTCTCTAAAGACTGTAACGCCTTATCTTTATTCTTTCCAATCGCAATTAATTTAATCACAATATCCCTCCAAACAAATACATTATCCTAAAAACATAAATGATTTTCAAATTTCATTTTCTTTAATATCTTCCACAAAATAATCATACCGATCCAAAAATAGTTTCATCGTTTGATAGCTAGACGTCGATTTATAATCCACTTCTTCCACTTTATCCTCGTCAAATGATAAGATTTGCGCATCCGGAAACCCCAATAATATAGGTGAGTGTGTCGCAATGATAAATTGACAATTTTGTTTCACACATTCCTCAATCAAATATAGTAAAGCCAATTGATTCTGACAAGATAAAGCTGCTTCCGGTTCATCTAGAAAGTATAATCCATTTTTATTTGTTTGTTTCATCAATACAGAAAAGAAACTTTGACCATGTGATTGATCATGATATCTTTCAGAAAAAACACCACTATATTCCATTTCTTTTGTCGCAACATTATAAAAGCTTTCTGCACGCAAGAAATACATCCAATCCGGTGGTGTTAGCATATAAATAGGACTAGTCAAAAAGAGAAAATTTACACCAGTGGTACAAT
>NZ_QSPK01000019.1 GCF_003436425.1 Eubacterium sp. TM05-53 | reverse complement strand
TTTAGACTATTTTTAATCATTTGAAATTATAGATGTTTATAAATCACGAGAAGTTGACGATTTTGAATAAAAGCCATTTTATCTTGCTTACCAGCAAAATTTAACATTTGTCTTAGCATTTCTAAAAAGAATCCTGGATCATGTTCACTATCATCATTATATTCCCAAATTAAAGAACACAATTCATTACAGAATGCTAGTACATCTTTAACATCAGGATATGTATATTTTATAAAGATATCTATCATTTCATCTTGATGTTCGATCACAAAATCATACAAAGCATTCTAAATATCCCACATATAATCAAAGCATTGAGGGAACGTTTCCCACAAAGAGTCCACGATATCTACCACCGAATAAAAGAGATTATTTACTGCACTATAATGAATGTATAACCCACTTTTATTTAACCAATTTAAGAATCCTGTAGCTCTTTTACTACCTATGAATGTCATAAAATCTTTTGAATTGAGAAACAAATGTTTAAACTTTAATTCTTTCTGACCCTCTTTAAAATCAAGCGCTGCATATAATGCAGGAATATCAATGTTGAAAGACTTACCTTCGTGTGCGACTCCAGCTAATACAAAGTCCCCCTTTAAAGCATCATCACTATTAAAACCTGTTTTAGTAAGACAAAACTTTCTACAATTTCCACTTTCATCATAATAAAAGGTCATTTCTTCTTCAAAAGGTGAAATACCATTCCTTTTAAACACCGCATTCTTTATGTCTTCAACACTGATTTTAGTCATAACTATACCTCAATTTCTCCACTCATTAGTTTAGGTAATAAGCGATCTCGCGCCTGTTCGGACATAAGAATACTCTTTGACAAAGTTAATATATTATCAAAAATCGGTTGGCAAAATTCATTGTATTTCAAGACCAAATCTTCGGTAGGATACAAAACTTTTATATTGCAAAATTTAGTTTTGTTTACATTCGTCATTGTTGCACCATTACTGCCTACACCATCGAGCAATGCTTTAATTCTTTTCATAGATTCATAGAAAAAATAAAGATTATTATCATCATATAAAACAACAGAATTAATCTGTTGATTAGTCTGACAAGGTTCCACAGCTATATTTACTAAACCAACTGTAGCAATACATGAAACAATCACTGAATTTGCAGGTAAATACTTATTCTTCTGAGTATCTGCACCAGCTTCAGTTAGAGTCTTTTCGGTTACTAAAGGAAACACTTTTCCATGCATATCTGGAATTGTAATAAATGGTATATTCCCCCCATAATACTCAGGCTTCGATGTAGTAGGTGTTTTCCCTGTTATAACTTCTCCAAATTCACTAACTAATTTATATGTCCACCCTTTTGGAACACCGTCAACAATCTCTACATCTTCATAACCAGGAAAATGCAAATCCACAAACCATTCTTTATAAAGTCGTTGTGTGGCTTCTTCAAGAAGTTTGATTTGATTTTTATTGTTTTCAATAAGGTCATCATACGAGTACAAAATATAAGCTATTTTATCCTGTTTATCAAAATTATCCTCAATATTAATTTTGAATTCCCTCATAGTCCCCAACAGAAGATTCTTTTGTGCAGAGCCATTTGATTCATTTATAAACTGAGAAACATAATTAATCAAAGAATAGTAAAGATATCTAGGTCTAACTATTTCTTGGTTTGGTTTTATAATAGCAACACTTTTTTGAAAAGTAGTTTTGTAAGTTTGAGGGATATCTTTAACCAGAGCCATTCGTCCTATAGTACCGCTATTAGTGATTAAAATATCATTTGGCTCTAACATAGTTCTTTTATGTGTATCAATAAAATCTTTCTCAGTTATCTGCCTTGCATTATCATAATAAATTGCACCATCATGTACATCTTTGCAACTAACAAAATAAAATCCCGAATGTTCCTCGTTTTCGCAATCCCCGTGTTTTCCATCAGTGATGTTAATGGCTATATCTTTTAATTTGACCTTTATCACAATCCCATCTCCTTCATATTCTTTGAAATGGTATTCATTAGATTGTTTGATTCTTTCTGTAAATATAACAGCTCCCTATGAATTTCAGCCATACGTTCTTCAAAATTTACTCCATCATCTTCAACTGGTGCTACTCCTACATAAACACCTGGTGTAAGCGACCAATTTTTCTCTTCAATTTCTGAAATAGTTGCTATCTTACAAAGCCCTAAAACATCTTGATATTCGCCTTCACCAAATTTTTCATATAGCCAATTTGCTTCTTTTGCAATCGTTAATTCTTCATTCTTTGAAGCTATCATATCGTCATATTCGGCTTGAATTCTCTTTTTGTCCTTTCTACCAGCATTATCAACTTCAATCTTTGCACGTCTTTTTAATTCCTTTAATTCATCATTTATAATACATATCAATTCTTCAAATGAAAGAGTACATCCTAGAGTATTTCTATATTCATCAATAAGAGCAGCGTATTTATCAGTTTCTCCACGATATAACCATACTATCGCGTTCAAGTTTTTCATTTGCCATTCAGACCATTCATTCCATGTTTTATCTACCATTGTGTAATAATTTCTAGCATCAATGAAAAGAACTTTATCTTTAATATTTTCGTTTTTCCCTTTATTCATGAACCACAATGAACAAGGCAATGATTTTTTTGAAGTGTAGAAAAACTTGTTTGCAACACTAATCACAACATCCATATGTCCCGTTTTAATTAGTTTTTCTCTAATATCTTTATCCTTATTTTGACTATCTGTTGCAGATGCAGCCATAACAAAACCGGCACGTCCAGTTTCATTAAGATAACTATAAAAATATGAAATCCACAAATAGTTAGCGTTACTTACTTCTTTCTTATCATTAACAGAAGGCATGCCAAAAGGGAGACGTCTTGCATTTTCACACGGTTCAGCTTTCACTTTATCCACATTAAAAGGCGGATTTGCCATAACATAGTCGCAGCAACCATCAAGATTGTGAGCATCATGATAGAATGTATTGGCTTCGTCACCTGATTTAATGACGCCTGTAAGTCCATGCACAGCCATGTTCATAAGACAAAGTTGAGCATTATATTCTGTTTTTTCTTGACCATAGAATGTCATAGCACTATTTGCATTCATTCCTGACGCATTTACAAAATCTCCAGATTGAACAAACATACCACCTGAACCACAAGCCGGATCAAGCAATACACCACTAGTAGGTTCAATAATATTAACAATCATCTTTACTAAAGACTTAGGTGTGAAAAACACACCATCATCTGAAGCAACCTGCGGAGCAAACTTATTAAGGAAGAATTCATAAATCTGCCCAAGAATATCACCACCAACTTCATCAAATGCTTTATTATTAAATATTCTTAATAATTCAGCTAACAAATCCCCTGAAAAATCAGTATAACTTTTAGGAAGTACACCAACCAATTGTTCACTCTGATCTTCAATTAATTGCATAGCATTATTGACTACTTCCCCTAAACTATTCATCTTGTGGCCATCTTTATTAATAAGTCCAGCAGAAGCAATGTCATCTAGAAGATTTAACAAGTAATCATATTGTGCTTCCTTAGGTAAATATAGTGCACTTTTGGCAGCAAAATCACTAGCCTCAACCGGCATTACTCGTCCACCACGAGATGGACGTCCTTTTAAAATTTCTGCTTCAACCATTTTATATCTACTGTATGCATAACGTAGGAAAATAAGTCCAAGTACTGGCATACAATATTGATTTGACGTTAATTTTGACTCTGCACGCAACAAATCTGCAGATTCCCATAATTCTGATTCAAGTTTTCTTATATTAATCATTTCAATTATTCCTCCACCTTATAATCAAGCCACGCCTCCTCGACACTAGCAGAGTCGATATTATTCTTAAGGCAGAATTTTTTTATATTTTTCATTGCGGTAAAGTTTGGTTTTGCTTTACCACCTTCCCATCTATTAACAGTAGAAAATGCCACTTGTACTTCTTTAGCAAATTCCTGTTGTGTTAAAAAACATCTTTGTCTAATTCTTTTAATTTCTTCTGGAAATTCCATGTTGCATCTCCTTCTCTTTTATGTACCATTAATATAGCGTTATTATACTACATATTCACGATATTTTCGATTACATGAATCGATCTTATAAAAAAGGAGCTGTAACGGATAAAGAAGTTTCAGCTTAATAAAAAAGGACCGAATATTCAAGATTTAAAAATCTGAATATCGGTCTTTTTTGGTATAATACATTAGAAAATTAATACATCAATGTTGATAAAAAACACCAATCGAAGCACATTATTGTACAACATTGGTGTTTTAATTTTATTGAACTAACACATCTCTGTATGGATAAAAGTATAATTGCTTATCCTCCAAAAATTTTAGTTTCTATCGAAATATTTGATTTAAAGGTTCCATTTTTCACGATTTTTCTGTATATTGGGTATGGTCCCCTTACCCAATGATTTCATTGGGTTGGTGACTTTGGAATTTGTGGGATTATTCCAATTGATAGTGGCGTTTTTGTCCGCATTTGATGCAGATGGAAACGTCTCTTTTTAATATATCCGAAATAATCTGTTCATAGTCAATTAGTAATGGTCCTGGATTTTTCGTGTTTGTAGCAGTTCGTACAGCTTTTATTCTTTCTTCTTTATTACGGTTTCCTAGAAATCCATAATGGCGGATCTTCATAAAATTTGGTGGAAGTACATGCATCATATATCTACGAAAAAATTCTGTGTCGTCTAAAGTCATTTCCTTTATTTGATTATGATCTGAATAATCTTTGTACGAAAATGTCACTTTATTATCTTCATACTTTTTGATACGTGCATTACTTATCGCAATTCTATGTGTATATCTTCCAAGATATTTAACAACATGTTTTGCACTTTTCATTGGCTTTTTAGTATATACCACCCAGTCTTTGGAATAGCAGCTATTTATGATTTCTTGAAATTGCTCTTTGTCTTTGATTTTTCTTTGATCAAAATTCTTTTTAGTATAGCTTAGGAATTTTCCTTTAAATAATTTAGATACTACTTTTACTGGAAGAAAGAATTTCTTTTTTGAATTTTTCCATTTTCCATTTGAATCAATTCCACCACCAGGAACGATCATATGGATATGCGGATGTAAAGAAAGATTTTGTCCCCAAGTATGAAGTACGGAAGTAAATCCAATTTTAGCTCCTAAATACTTTTTGTCTTTTGACAGTTCTTTGATGGTTTCTGCAGAAATATCAAACAAAACTTTATACATGAATTTTGGATCTATTAGACAAAGTACATTTAATTCATTGGGGATTGTAAATACAACGTGAAAATAATTCACATTCAAAGTAAAACGCTCCTGTTTATGTATCCATATTTCCTTGTCTACAGATCCACATTCAGGGCAGTTTGGATTTTTACATGAATTGTAGTGAATCTCAGTATGACCGCAGCATTCACAAACATCCGTATTGAAACCCATAGCTTCTGTTTTACATTCAATGATATTACGAAGAGCTTTTTTCTGTTTGTGATTCAATTTTGAATAATCGATTTTACCTTCGATATCCATGGATTTGAATATGTCTTGAATATGTACCATTACTCAATCTCCATTAAAGAAGAAAGAACTGGCGCTTGTGCTAAATCAGAAATATCGAACTTGATATAGCGTGATGTAGAAGAAAAGTTTGAATGTCCCAATAATTTCTTTAAAGTGAATATATTACATTCGTTTTTGAGCATAAGTGTAGCATATGTGTCTCTAAGATTATGGAAACGCATGGTTGGAACATAGAAAGAAAAATTTTTAATGTGGTTTTTGAAAAGCATATTGATGTAATTCTGATTGATGTATGGATTTTTAGAACAAGAATGACCAGCCGGAAATAAATAGCCATTCTTATCCGGTCTATAAACAATCCAATATTCACGAAGAGCCTTTAACAATGTGTTAGATAAAGGTACTTTGCGAGATTTACCACGCTTTGAGTTACGAATATAAAGCAACATATTCTTAGAATCGATGTCGCTAACTTTTAAACGAGCCACTTCACCAACTCTAAGTCCGGCATCCAAGCCAAGAAGTAGAAAAGCACGAAGTCGTATATCTTTTGTATCGAGCAACAAATGAATCTGTTCATCTGTAAAAACTGTGATTTCTACGGGATCATATAAAATGTTGGGGAACTGTCTTCTAGATAATGGGCTTTCTAAAACAACATCAAAGAAGTAACGGATAGCACTGATAATTGCATTTAAAGAAGTAGGTGCATAAGTCTTTTTCATATGTACGACATAGTTCTGCGCCATTGAAACATTAAGAATAGATACATCTTCCAAATGATAAAAATCAAACATTTGGGAAAGATACCATTGATACATGTGAATGGTATTTGATGAAAGATTTCTATATTCCATCATAAAAGTAAATTTGTTTAAAGCTTCATCTTTATTCATAACAACACATCCTTTCAAAAATAAAGACAAAACTATGATAGAATAAGAAACAGGAGAAGAACTAGGCTATATTAAAAAAAGCCCACACTCGTTAGAGTGTGTTAGTTCAATATGTTTGTGCCAAAATACCTAGTTAATTGTAATGCATATCAGCCATCATTTCAATTCCCTTTGTGTTTTTCTTACGAAGATGTCATTGAAAAAGACGATATCTCAAGAACTGTGAAGGAAGTCGTAGAAGAGGTCAACATTTTTAAATATATCGATTTCTCACAGAATAACGCTCATGGATATGATGCAATCCAAATGTTTGAAGCAGTCATCCTTGCATTTGCGATAAACGGTTATGCTTCTCTTCGTGATTTAGAAAAATTGTGTAAATATGACATTCGCTTCAAATTCATTATGGATGGGAAAACCCCTTCTCATATGGCTTTTGAAAGGTTTATCAAAGATAAGCTTACTATGCCTATCGAAGATATATTTGTGGATATCAACAAGTATATTGAAGCTCATGATGTCATAGATACAGAAGTATTATATATTGATGGAACCAAATTTGAGGCCAATGCCAATAAGATGACTTTTGTATGGATGAAAGCCACAAAAAAATTCAGAGAAAAGCGTTGGATCAAAGTTATGGACAGGCTTTCTGCATTTAATAAATATTGTTCAAAAAACAATTTGAATATTCGTTTTTCAATTGTACGAGAAATTAATTTCGATTATTTGTTTGAAGTAGTTTCTGTAATAGAACAGCTGATGGCGAAGAATTCAATCCAAGTTGTGCATGGAAAAGGTAAAAAGAAGCATGAACTGCAAAGGTATCAGGAAGCATTTAAAGAAGATGCGTTGAAGATGTTTAAATACACCATATATTCTGATATTGCAGGAGATCGAAACAGTTTTTCGAAGACGGATCCAGATGCAACGTTCATGCACATGAAATACGATTACTATAACCATACCAATGTATTCAAGCCTGGATATAATGTACAGGTTGGAAGCAGTGACGGATATATAAGACACGTATATGTATCAAGTGACGTCAATGATCTTAGAACATATATTCCATTTATGGAAGGCTATCATATGGCTTATGGAAGCTATCCACATGCCACACCAGCAGATGCAGGATACGGAAGTTTTGACAACTATAAATATGACAAGGAACATGGAATTCAATTGTATATGAAATACAGCGGAATGCGTAAAGAAGCTGAAAAGAAAACGACTAAGAATCAGTTTACCCGAGCACAGATGAATCCGAATGAAGAGGATAAGATCATTTGTCCAGCGAACCATGAATTTATATTGGTAGATACACGAATAGAACGACGAGGCGTGTATCCACGAGAAATCGAAATGTATCAGAATGAACATTGTGAAGGCTGTCCATTCAAATCTCAATGTACGAAGTCAAAAACAGGACGAACGATACAAAGGTGTCGAGAACTTGAATCCTACAAAAAAGAAGTCAAAGAAAATCTTTCGACTGAACAAGATAAAAAGTATATGACACAACGAAGTATCTGGAGTGAAGGAATCTTTGGACAGATCAAAGAAGACAATCATTATGATAAATTACGTCGTCGCGGAATATCTGGTGTAAAACTGGAGATACTACTCGTATGTATCGGTCATAATCTAAGAAGATATCACACTCGAAAACTAGAATTCCAGAAAAACAACAAAATAAACTAAGTCTCTAAGAGTAAAAAAATAATGAAAATAGACATCTTTTTTTAGTGCACCCAAAAAGGCGGTAAGGTTAGATGTGTATTTTCATTTTTTATTTATGTAAAAGCTAATCAAACAAAAAGAGAGGAGCTGAACTCCATAAGTAATAAAATTTACTTATTCGTTACAGCCCCTTGTTTAATCTTTTATAAATTTCACATGAGAATAAACATAAAAGGAAATCAGGAAAGATTGTAAGGAAACAGTTGATAAATGCCATTATAATTCCAATAGGCTGCTGATAAAAAATATACATCATAAAACAATAATAGAAAAAACCACAGAAATAATAGGATAATAAACCGGCTATGGTTTTCTTTATGGTAGTTGTCTGTATGGAATTCATCACATAAACGGCCACCAGAAAACCGAAAAGAAAACCGAAAGTTGGTTTTAGTAGATATCCAATTCCTCCTCCAGAAGCAAAAACAGGTGCTCCTGATAATCCTAAACATAAATAAGTCATTAAAGTAAGACAGGCATGTTTTCTGTTCAGTAAAAGAGCACATAGTAAAACAAACAGCCATTGTAAAGTAAAATGCATTCCTATAAAATCCAAAGGAACCTGAATTTTAGAACCAATCGCAATTAAAGCGGTAAACAAAGCCATATATGTCACATCTTTAGTTTTCATGATGACAAATAAGCTCCTTTAATGATTCATAACTGGCCTGTTTTGCTTCATATATATGTTTTACTCCAAATTCCTTTAAACGTTCTGTTGTTTTCTTTCCTATAGAATAGGCCACTCCCTTTTCTTTAAATTCTTCTAAATTTGAAATCGAATTTAAAAACAAAGATACATTGTTAGCACATGTAAAAATAACAGGATACTTTACATTCATCGATGGAATCAAACAAGGGTCGTTACGATATACACTCACTTTATGATAGTTGCATTTATCTATTAACTGATCGATTTCATCTTTTTTATCGGATGAAAAATAATACACTGTCTGGTCTGAATTTATTATTAATTCATTCAACAATGTATCCGCATTATAAATAGATGGAATAAAATCGGCCTGAATGCCATAGGATTTTAAATGCTGTGCACTTTTCTTTCCTACTACTGCAAATTTTGTATGCGAATATTTTCGTATGTCCTCTATATATTTAAAGAAACCATCTATTCCATACTGACTTGTAAAAAGTATTATATCTGGAATTTCCTTTATTTTATATGGAATCATTTCAATTTGAGAAACCATTATTTCATGAACAATATAAGAATCCAGTAAAGCCGCTAATCTGGATTTCTGTTTTCCAATTTTAGGAAGAACCAATTCTGTTTTTCCTGAATAAAGCTTTGAATTTTCCTGATGATAAGAAACGCATTTTCCTACAATAATAATAGCAGGAGAAGAAACAGAAATAGGTTCATTCTGAATATCTTTTAAAGTTGAAAATTGATTCTGATTGGATTCCATACAAACATTAGACAATATGCCAATAGGCATATTTTCATCCATACCATATCGCATTAAATTCCTTGCGATTTCTTTAACTTTTTTTAATCCCATTAAAAACACAAGTGTTTCTTTTGATTTTGATAAAGATTCAAAATCAATGTCCATATATTCTCCTTTCGAATTATGAGCCGTAATCACATGAAATCCATTGGATACGTTTCGATGTGTTAAAGGAATCTGAATCGATCCAGGACCTGCAATTGAAGAGGATAAACCAGATATGATTTCATATGGAATTCCTTTTGATCTTAGATACTGTACTTCTTCATATCCTCTTCCAAAGACAAAAGGATCTCCGCCCTTTAAGCGAACTACAATGTTATATTGTAACGCTTTTTGGACCATTAATTCATTAATCTGATTCTGTTTTAACGTATGATTATGACTGGCTTTTCCAACATATATACATTCACAATTTTCTTTTGTATATTTTAACAATTCCTGAGGAATCAATCGATCGTATAATATACAGTCCGCTTTTTTTACCACTTCCAATGCTTTTAAAGTAACATTTCCAATATTTCCAGGTCCTGCTCCCGTTATGTAAACCATTCCAGACATCTGTTTGCGTATGTCTTTGGCCACTTGTCTGGCAACCTGTTCAGGATCTTTTCCGGTACAACAAGCTGTATATAAATGATCTAAACCAAATAATCCATGAAAAGTAATCTGTCCTTTTTCTACTTTTGCATACCCTCCTATAGGATTCTGACAGGAGCTGTTCATCTCCTTTAAAAAAGCTCTTTCTGTCTGTATTTCCAGATCACTTGTTTCATCACAAAAGACATTCACCATTTCCAGTAATTCTATATTATCTTCTCTTAATTCAATTGCTAAAGCCCCCTGACAGCAGGAAGGAATCATTTGCTGGTAAGGCAATTCTTTATAATTCACATCCAGATTCAATCTTTCAATTCCCGCCTTTGCCAGAATCAGACCTTCCAGGTCCTGTTCTTTCATCTTTTTAAGACGAGTATCTACATTTCCTCTTATATCCACCACTTCTATGTCTTTATAGAGATGCTGGATCTGTTTCTTTCGGCGAATGCTTCCTGTAGCTACTACACCTTTTTCATTAAAGTTCTCATGATTCAAGATCAATACATCATGATTATCGGCTCGTTTCCATGTTTTTGATAAAACCAATCCATGTTTTAACTGACAAGGAAGATCTTTCATAGAATGTACAGCCATCTGGATTGTTCCATCCAGTAATTGCTGTTCAATTTCATTGATAAACAATCCATTCCCTCCAATTTGCGACAATGGTTTTAAATTCGAATCTCCCTGGGTATGAATCACAACAATTTCAAATTGATGTTCCGGATATGCTTTTTCTAAAACATCCACAACCGTATGCGTTTGTATCAAAGCCAGTTTAGATCCTCTAGTTCCAACTTTTATATGCATAAATCACCTATTTTTCTAATTGATTATATAAAAACTCTTTCAATATTTCTTTACGAGTCTGTCCATCTACACTTTTTAATTCTTTACGAATCATTTCCATTCTATCATTTATTTCCCCTAATTGACGGGTTACAATCGATTCATTTTCTTTTTTTAAATACTGACAAAGAACAGGATTTTTACCAGAAGAGGAAAAAGCTGCTACTACATCTTTCTGTTTAATATAAGATGGAAATATAAATGTACAGTCTTCTTTCTGATCCACTGCATTGACTAAAATGTTTCTTTTTTTACATTCCAATGATATTTTATGATTCAATTGTGAATCGTTGGTAGCTGCCACAACAATGTTAAATCCATCCAGATCCTCTATTTCAAATTCTTTAGTCACATCACTGTTTTCCTGTTTTGAAAGGACTGTTACCTTTGCTCCAAATTCCTTTAATATTTTTATTTTATTTTGGGCAATAGGACCTGAGCCAACAACCAGTGCTTTACAATCTGTGATATCTATAAAAAAAGGAAAATATGCCATGAAAATATTGTAGCATAATCTTTTTAATTAGTGTATCATTAAAGAAAAGGAATGGTATACATTATGAATCAATATAAAAATGAATTACCTGAATTTATTGAAAAAACAGATTTATTCTATTCTGGACAGATGAATATGAAAGAATACAAAGGATTTTCTGGATTTTATGGATCCTATTCTCAAAAAGGTGGAAAAGCCAGTATGCTTCGTTTACGTATGCCAGGTGGTGTGATTTCAAAAGAAACATTTAATTTTGTAGTAAATACAATGAAAGAATACAATGTTTCCCGTGCTCACTTTACAACTTGTCAAACCATTCAGTTGCATGATCTGACAAAAGAACAACTGTATCCGATTTATGAAAATGTACTGGACTTTGGTATTGTTCCATTAGGCGGTGGAGGTGATTTTCCTAGAAATGTCATGTGTTCTCCATTATCCGGTGTTCAAAAAGATGAATGTTTTGATGTTTTACCATATGCGAAAAAAGCCAGTGACTATTTATTGACTTTAATCAAAGCAGAAAAAATGCCTCGTAAATTAAAGGTGGGCTTTTCAAATTCAAAAGACAATGTAACACATGCCACTTTTAGAGATCTGGGATTTGTTGCTTGCCAGGATGGTACATTTGATGTCTATTGTGCTGGAGGTTTAGGAAACAATCCACGTTTTGGTCTGCAGGTCGCAACAAAGGTAAATCCGGAAAACATTCTATATTATATTAAAGCGATGCGTGACACTTTCCTTCAACATGGAAATTATACCAATCGAGCAAAAGCACGTACTCGTTATATGATTGAAGCTGTTGGTGGAAATGACGCCTTCATTGAAATCTTTAATAAAAACCTTGATGAAGCTTTCAAAGAAGATTTAAAAATTGAAGTTTATCCTTCCATTGTTTCAAAAAAAGGAGAAGGTTCTATAGAAGGATATACAATTCTTCCTCAGAAACAGGATGGACTGTATTCTGTACTTTACCATCCAATTGGTGGTTCTCCAGATTTAAATACATTAATTGCTTTAAATGAAACCATTCAGAATATGGAAGACGTACAGCTTCGTTTATCCCCAGATGAATCTTGTTACATCATTAATTTAACTGCCAAAGAAGCCAAACTGGTACAGGATGTCATTTCCAGTGACAATGCACAATCTATATTTGAAACCTCTGTTTCCTGTATCGGTGCCAGCACTTGTCAGGTTGGTTTAAGAGATTCACAGGCTCTTCTACAGAATTGTATACAAGCCGTGCGTCAAGCCAATATTCCTTGTCAATCGTTATGTCAGATTCATATTTCTGGCTGTCCATCTTCTTGTGGAACCCATCAGATTGGACAAATTGGATTTAGAGGACATACAAAACTGGTGGATAAAAAACCAGCGTCTGCTTTTATGTTATATATTTGTGGAAACGACAGACAAGGTGAAGAAACAATGGGAAAAGAAGTGGGTGCCATCCTTCAGGATAAAATTCCTAAATTCTTAGTAGAACTAGGTACGATCATCACAAATGACCATTGCACATTTAATGAATGGATTCAAAAAAATCCAGATGGTATTGAAAAAATTGCACAAAAATACATTTAAGGAGCTGTAACGGATAAAGAAGTTTCAGCTTAATAAAAAAGGACCGAATATTCAAGATTTAAAAATCTGAATATCGGTCTTTTTTGGTATAATACATTAGAAAATTAATACATCAATGTTGATAAAAAACACCAATCGAAGGTAAGCGTCAAATAGGACCCATATTAAAAGAACGATCTCTTTGTGAAATAATAGAGCCACAAGGAGGTCGTATTTTTATGCCAGGTACTTCAAAAGTGGATTGGATGCATATGTTCGAAGAACAAGAATCTAGTAATTTGAGTATTTCTCAGTACTGTAAGCTTCATGGTATATCTGACAAAGCATTCTATAATGCAAGAAGCAGATATAAAAAGACTGTTGAAACACCTTCTCTTGTAGCTGTTGAAGTGAACGATGATGTTGGATCTGCAAACACTGGGTGCATCAGTTTTAAATTAAATGGAATGAGTTTTGAATTTGATGAATCTGCTCCGGACAATGATATACAAAGGATCATAAAAATATGTTTGGCATTATGATTAGTTTTGATGATATTCCAGAGATTTATATTGTAAAGAATGTTACAGATCTGAGAAAAGGAATTGATGGATATGCATCTATCGTTCAGGATCTGTACCAGATAAATCCATTTCAGGATGCGTTGTTCATATTCTGCAACAAACACAGGAATAAAATAAAGTGTCTGTACTGGGACGGAAATGGATTCTGGCTTTTGTATAAAAGACTAGAAAAGGGCCATTTTCAGTTTCCAGTTCGTGATGATGGCATAGCTACAATAACGAAGCAGCAGTTGAGATGGCTTCTTGAAGGCTTGAAGATGGAACAGAAAAAAGCTTTCGAAAATAAATCATATAAATATGCATAAAACGCTTTATTTACGGGCTTTTTATGCATGTTTGTGGTATAATATTATGCGTATGATAAATGTTGAAGAAATTAATAAATTACAAGAAAAGCTTGAAAAAATGGACCGTGAAGAGCTGATGGAATATGCGATTGGAGAAACGATTTCTAAAATGACATATTTGGATCAGCTTGCATCCATGAAAAGAAGCAAGTTTGGCTCAACTTCTGAAAAGACAAGTCTGGAAATGCTTCCTTTATTCAATGAAATCGAAAAGACACTTGATAATGTGAATCCGGTAGATTTATTGGAGCCTGAGGTCAAGGATACAAAAAAAGGCAAAAAGAGAAAACCAAAAGCGAAAGAGAATGATTATTCAGATTTGGAAATAAAAGAAACAATCCATCATTCATTAAAAGACAGATCATGTCCAGAGTGTGGTTCTTTGATGAAAGAGTTAAAGCCAACGATTTCGTATGAATTAAAATACAAACCAGCAGAATGGTTCTTGATCAAACATGTAATCCATAACTATGTGTGTCCTGAATGTTCAAAGGAAAGTGATGGAATTGTTTGTGTAGAACCTAAAGATAAACCAGTTCGTCTTATTGAAGGCAGCGTTGTAACATCAAGTGCTGTTGCAGGTTTGGCATATAATAAATATGTATTGGGAACACCACTATATAGACAAGAACAGGATCTGAACAGACAGAATATATGCATCAACCGTCAAAATATGAGCAACTGGATGATGCAGTGTTCAAATGATTATCTGGAATATGTATTCGATCAGATGTGTGAAGACTTTAAAAAGCTGGAGATTGTACATTTGGATGAAACACCACTGCAAATCATTGAAGACTGTAAGGACGGTCGAAAAAAGGGATATGTGTGGATGGGAATGAGCGGAACATTCGAAACCAATCAGATGGCACTGTACTTTAGTCCAGGAAATCGCAAATACGAAAATGCGACAATGATACTTGGAGAAGACAGCCACGCCATAGCCCACAGTGATGGATACGAAGCATATCATAAGGATATTTGTTTGATGGTTGTTGGATGCATGGCACATGTACGAAGGAAATTCGTAGAAGCCCAGAAAGCATCCGTTGGAGAAAAAGAAATTCGAAAGCTTTCTACAAGAGAAGAACGAATCGAATATCTTGACAGCCATCCTGGATATAAAAATATTCTGGTAGCGATCCATTATATAAACAAACTGTTTAAAATTGAAGAAACATTGAAAAAAGAATGTGCAACACCATCCGAACGCTATAAGAGACGTCAGGAAGAGTCATTGCCTATATTCAATGAGTTTTTTGCGTACCTTCATGAAATAGAAGGCCAATACCTGCCAAAAGGAAAAATGGGATCAGCAATCAGTTATACATTCCATGAAGAAGAGTATCTAAGAAATTTCTTTAAAGATGGTCGCTGCGAATTAAGCAACAATCTAGCTGAACAAAGAATCAAACCATTCGTAATAGCCAGAAAGAACTTCTTATTTTCAAACACAAAGAACGGAGCCAAAGCAAGTACTATATATTTCAGTTTAATAGAATCCGCAAAAATGAATAAACTAAATCCATATAAATATCTGGAATATGTGTTGGATACATTGAGCACCAAAGGATTATCAAACGAAATCATAAATAGTGTATTGCCGTACTCTAAACAGCTGCCAAAGAATCTATATGTAAAATAGAACAGATCCGATTGACAATGACATTGTATCATTTCAAATCGGATCTTTTAATATGGGCCCTATTTGACGCTTACCTTTTTATTAAGGAAAGGATAATGAGATATGAAAACTATTTCTAAAATTGTAATTACAGGAGGCCCTTGTGCAGGTAAGACAACAGGAATGAGTTGGATTCAAAATACATTAACGCAACGAGGGTATGTTGTATTATTTGTTCCTGAAACATCTACGGAATTAATTACAGGTGGAGTAGCTCCATGGACTTGTTCGTGTAATTATGAATACCAAAAGTGTTTGATGCAACTTCAAAAGGAAAAGGAGGCTGTATTTGAAAGAGCAGCTCAGTCAATGGATGCTGAAAAGATTCTAATTGTTTGTGATCGAGGTATGTTAGATAGTAAGGCATACATGACAGATAAAGAATTTGAGAATATCCTAGATTGTTTTGGTGATAATGAAATTGAATTAAGAGACAATTATGATGCGGTTTTTCATTTGGTGACAGCTGCAAAGGGAGCTGAAAAGTTCTATACAACAGCAAATAATACAGCTCGTACAGAAACGGTAGAAGAAGCGGCTGCTTTGGATGATAAGTTGATTTCAGCTTGGACAGGCCATCCACATTTTAGAGTGATTGATAATGCGTCTGGCTTTGAAGAAAAGATGAAGCATTTGATTAAAGAGATTTCTACTTTCTTAGGAGAACCTGAACCTTTTGAGATTGAAAAGAAGTTTTTGATTGAATATCCAGATATTGATATGTTGGAATCAATTCCAAATTGTGAAAAGGTAGAGATTATTCAAACCTATTTGAATTCGGCTGAAGGAGAAGAAAGACGTATTCGTCAGCGTGGCAGTAAGGGGAATTATATCTATTTTGAAACGTGTAAGATTGCGATTACTGGTTTGAAGCGTATTGAAATAGAAAAAAGACTTTCTAAAGATGAATATCTAGAAAAATTAATGGATGCGGATACTTCTAAAAGACCTGTTCGAAAGAATCGTTATTGTCTGATGGATGGTAATCAATATTTTGAAATTGATGTATATCCATTTTGGAAAGATAAGGCAATTATGGAAATTGAATTGTCAGATCCAAATGAAGAAATTCGTTTTCCTAAAATTATTAAGGTGTTAAAAGAAGTAACGGATGATATTCAATATAAGAATTCTTCACTTGCTAAAATTAAATAGTTTAAAGAGATATCTTCGGATATCTTTTTCTTTTGGTTAATTTTTATTACTTTGCATACATGTATTTGTGTAGTAAAGGAGTGATAAAAATGGCTTATGTATTTCATAATAGAAATGAAAATGAAGATAAATATAATGATTTAATGAATCAGGCGAATAAAGTAAGAAATGTAGGAATTGGTATGATTATAGAATTGATTGCCTTTTCTATATTTGTGCCAGTTTCAAAACTTTGGTTGTTTGTTGAAGGGATAAGTATAGTGGTTATGATTTATCTGATGTATAAACATGGAAATTTAATGAGTGAGGCAAATATTTTAGAGAGTGGAGTAAGTGGAGAAAATGAGGTGTTTGACACATTAAAATATTTACCTGAAGAATACGTTGTTGCGACAAATGTTCCTATTTCATGTAACGGAAATAGATCAGAAGTAGATGCTTTAGTCATGAGCCCTTATGGAATGTATGTAGTAGAAGTTAAAAATCATAAGGGCGTAATTGAAGGGGATGTAGGTGATAGAGTTTGGAAACAATATAAAAATAATGGTTTTGATAAGACTATGCGTAATCCAATTCGCCAGATGCATAATCAAAAAAGGATATTGTTTGGCATAAATAAATCGAAACGATTATCTGTACCTATTAATGGGTTAGTTGTATTTCCATCGGCTTTAGAAGTAAATGTAGAAATGAATGAAGTATTGAATGGAGTGGAAAAATTAAATTCGATTGTTATGAAAAAAAATCGAGTTCGTGTGAACTTTGATGAATTGTGTCGTGTTATAAAAGCATATGGCATTGATGTAAGGGAAGTGAGTCAAATGATCCATGACTTTTATAGAACAAATTGTCCCGAATTATTAGAATGTATAGGCTAATAAAATGATAAAGCGAAGTTCAATGATTTTTAGGCATTATGGCAATACTGATTTAGATATAATGGGATTGTATTAGACTGAATTCTCTTTTTAGAATATAATCTATCTATAGATAATGAGGATTTTGAAATGAAAGAAAACGAATGGGGTTTAGTGTTTAATGGGTTTATAGACATGGATCCAATTGAACAGGAATTAATTGGATTTATTAATTATGTAAAAAATGATTTGAAAGATGATCTAAAAAAGGTGTATCCAACAATGTTGGTGGTTGCTCAAGATGAAGAGCAAGCTACATTGTTTGCGCAAGGTGTAGCTAATATATTAAAAAAAGAAGGTTTAATATCATATTATGTAAACCGACCTTCTTTCTTATGGGATAAACCAATCAGTGATAACTTTGATTGTGTGCTTGTTAATGATTTTGATAATAAGTCAGTAGATAAAAATAGCCTAGATATTATATCGAAAAGAATAGTGCGCTCACCATTTAATGATCGATTGAATATGGTGACAATTTTTTACACGACAAAAGAAAGAACTGAACAATATAAGGCATTTTTTAAAGAAGATTACTACAAATTATTTGAGAGTAGAATCACTTTAAAACCATATACAATACAAAATATTATGGATGGTGCACATTATTATTTTGATGAATGGCAATGTCTAGGTGAAATTAAATTGAAGGATGACTTTTATCCTGCATTAGAACAATGGATTGATACAGTCTATGGAAGAGCGGACAAAAAGGGAAAAGACTTTGTGTTCGGATTGAAAGATCGTTTGATTAAACAATCTAAGATTTTGGGAGAACCCTATGTGTTTGGTGCAAATACAATTCCAAGATATTGGAAAAAAGAATCAAGCGATGTTGTCCAAAATGATATTGAAGATAAGTTTTCAAATTATACATGCATTCAAGATATTTTACGATTTGCACAGAATAATATCGGAAAAAAGGTTGGAAGAAAAGAATATAATTTAATCTTAAAGGCAGACGATTTTTTTGTTGTTAAACAATTTTCGAGAGATTATGCGAGATTGTTGAATTCAAAAAATTATAATGTTATTTATTCGAAAATCGTTGAAATTATTAACGTTGAAGAATTGATTGACGTAGATGAATATCAAAATAAGCATGGATTAATCTTAGTTAAAGGCTTAGATGAATTAGATGAAAATAATAAGGACTCTAATAGTGAAATTATTGAAAACTTATTGTCAGTTATTTCAGATAAGAATAGTGATCTTGTTTGGATTGTCTATACAGAGAATGGTGATTTAGGTAAAGATATCCAAAATAAATTTGCCTCTTTTGAATTTATTGAAAAAATTGCTTCTACAATTGAAACGGATAAACAAGAATATACAATTGAAGATTCCATTAGAATGAATTGTGTAAGTCAAAGAGAAGAATTCTCTCACGAAATCTATGTAGTTTTGGATAATAAAGAAGAAAAGATTGCTTCTATAGACGCAGGAAGCAAAACGTTTGAATATATCTTTAAAATTCCAGAAGAATGGATGAAGGATAAAAATGAAGGTTTTGTATCTTTTAAATTAAATACGTATTATGGGGATGAATTTATAGGATCTTCTTATACAAAAGATATTAAGATAGTGGTTCCAGAATCATATAAACCAATGATTGAGATTCTTTCTATTACAGATGAAAATGGTGTGGGTCTAGAGAAAGCTAAATTGGTGGAAAATAAATCACAATTATGTTTCAAGATAAATGTGAGTGAACCTAATGGTACAAAAATAAAAGGGATTATGACTTCTTTTGATGGTGAAATATATACCGGAGAAGAGTTCACTACGGGTGTTTTGAAAAATCATGGTGTATTAAAATATAGTATTCAAGCAATTGATTCGAGAGAATGTATTACTGTATTGGAAGGTAGTGTCAATGTAGAGGAAGAATTTAAAAGGAATCCTGATTTTGATGCAGTGTTGAAAAAAGAAGAAGAATTGAAGAACTTGGTAAAAAGCGTAAAAGGTAATTCTGGAGAAATAAATGTTCTGTTGTTGTCTATGAGTTACTTAGCTGGTGTAAGATTTTCAGATTATTTTTATTCCATTCAAAAAAAATATGGTTCAGACGAAAGAAAATTTGAGGGAAAATATATTTCACAACAAGAACCAATACCTAAAATGTTGGCTGAAATGTTAGCTGATCAAGATGAAAAATTAGATTATATTTATGTGTTCAATACATATGCAGTTGTTAATCCTGAGGAAGCAATGAAATATAATTTGAAATTTACAGGTAGTGATAAAACATATACAACTTTTGAGTATTTTAAAGAAAGAATTGGTGGCTTAGTTGAGGATGAATCTAGAATCGTTGGTGTAATGTTAGAAAACGAAGAAGAAAAGGTAAATATTAGTAAAGCATTGAATGAGTTTACTAAAAGTTTAATTACACATTCTGAAAATGCCAAAGTGAATTTATATGTGGATATCAATGGCGGACAACGAGAGTTTGGTGTGGTTGTAGATTCCATTTTAACTTTAATTAAGAATATCGATAATGTTGAATTAAAGGGTATCTATACTCCTGGTTATTCTCCTAAAACTCACAAATCTTCTATTAAGTTATTAGATGATGTGTTCTATGTTTATGATTTTGTAGGTGGTATGCATGAATTCTTGTCTTTTGGACGTTCAAATGGATTAGTACGATTTAATGAAAGTGTGGAAAATGAAAATGAGAATGGACTGGTTGATGCCATTAATAATATATCGAATAGCATATCATTGAATCGAATGGATAATTTTTCAGCTAATTTAAAAGAGTTGGCAAAAACTCTAGATGAGAATAAAGATTTAAAGGGATATTATGGAACTGTAAAGGATTTAGTATTAAATAATTATAAGGTAAATATAAGTAACAAAATGTATGATTTGTTGGGAGAGAATTCAGATTATTTACCTGCTCAATTGCAGTGGTGTTTGGATAAAAATCTTTTGCAGCAAGCTTTGGTTTTGGTTGAGACGAAAACAGCCTGTCAATTAAAAAATAGTGGAATCATTGAAGTAGAAGCATGGCGAAAAGCCGAATGTCCAGATGAAGATGAGAATAAATTGTGTATTAATCAATTTGTGACTTTTATTAACAAATCGTTATTCTCAAATCGTGAAGACTGGAAGAATTATAAAGGACAAGATATATCAAGTAATGATTTGTTTTCTGTGTATTTTAAGCAAATGAACCAACAACAAACCCAGATTTTTACAAATGAAGAAAAAGTCATTAAAAATATTCGAAAACATAAAAATAAAAAAGTAAATCCGGAAAAGTATTACTGTTATTATGGTAATCCTAAAAATTGGAGAGATAAAAATAAATGGCATGGAATAGAAGAAAAAAATAAGGCCCTTCGTAATAAGATTTTAGGTTCTAATTATTCTAAATACGATAAAATAGAATATAATGGTTCTCCTTATATAGAACAAGATTTGTTTGTTAGAGAAAAATTAAGAAACGATCCGGATTTTTTGGAACGATTCTATAGAGTTTGTTATGTTTATAAGGTTTTAAAACTAATACGTAATGACACTGTTCATAGCTTAGGTAAATATACAAATACAAGCGAAGATGTTGCAAATTGGGTTCGCTTCTATTTAGAGCAATTGGAGCAATTGATTCAAACGGCTAAAAAAATCCATGGTAATTAGATTTTCATAGTGTTGAATAAGAAAGATGATAGTTTGAAATTATCATCTTTTTATTATGTTATCTAAATAGTGTTCGTAAAAAAATAGTGTTAATTAATTATAATATTATATTAAATTTAAATAAGGGTTCATAAAATAATTAAAATGAACTATTTTTAATTCATTTTATGAATAGTATATTTAATGTGTAATCAAACAGGAGGAAATGAATATGAAAAAACAGACATATAAATTTGAAGAAAGAAGTTTAAAGTTACCGAACCCAATGCATTTAGATGCTTGTAGACAAGGAGGGAATATTTATCGCAATAAGAAGAAGTATACGAGAAAGGGAAAGGCAAAATTTGATTATCGAAAGGAAGTCTTAAATTATTAATTCATGTAAAGGAAAGGAAGATATAAAAATGAGTAAGGTTAAATTATTTTTTTCAGGAGTTGTATTTTTTGTTGTAGTTGATTTTTTACAAAGCTATCGAAAGAAGCTAATGTGTTTAAACCATCCAAAGGGAATGGAACTTGTTTGGATTAATAATTTAAAAATGCCTTACTGCATTCTTGTGGCTGGATTAATCGCATTACTTGTTTTATTGCTTTTGTATCGCAAGAAAGTAGATCTAGATAAGCTTCAAGAAGAATATGTTCGTTCCAGATTGAGCCAAGGCACATTGGAAAGTGTTGATTTATTAGATGCGACGAGTAAGCATGATTTTTATCAGGAGCGTATCCAGAATTTTACATATGAACAAAATCAGGATTGCCTTCAATATATGCAGGACAATGTGTCTAAGTCAAATGGAGTTAAAAGGAAGGTGCTTTTAGTATTAACTACGATTGCTTTAGCTATCACACTATCTCCAATTTGGATACAGTATCGTGTAGTTAAAAGTATAGAGAAAGAAGAATATGCTGTAATTGAAGATACATACAATCAGATTATTGAGGAAGAGTATTTTGCAGTTCAAAATCTTCCGAAAATTCATATTGTTGCCGGAAGTAAATTGAAAGTGGGGGATGTACAAAGATATTTAAATGAATTTGTGAAGACACAGCCACAGTTTATGTTGGATAATTGTCAACAAATCAATTTGTGTTCACCAAAAAAGTTTAAAAAATATGCTCGTGAAGATGGTGTGGATATGGATAACCATGGCTTTGGAGTATATGGTTATGCCTCATTTGAAGATAAATCTATTACTCTACAAGTGGATCCAGATGAATACAACGATCAAAAAAGTCATGTCACACACGAACTGGCACATATTTATGACTATACACATTTCTCGCGTAGTGAGAAAAGATCTCCTGCATATAATTCGGAATGGATTGGTCTGTATAAAAGTAATCCTGATTGCTTAGGCGATTATGGGACTACGAATCCAGGTGAATTCTTTGCCGAAGCATCTGAATTGTATGTGAATGATCCAGAAGAATTAGAGGAATTGAATATAGATATCTATAATTATTTGAATAATTTATATCAAATGTACGAATGAGAAAGGAAATAGAAAAATGGATAAAATTATAAGTTTATTAATATTGTTAGTGTTATTTACGGGTTGTGCAGCTCAATCAACAAGTGCAGTGGATTATAACGATCCTTATTCAATACAAGAAGAAAACTATACGTCATATGAAGATTGGGTAGAGGAAGAATTATCCATTATTCAATACTATACGGATTGCACCAATCAAGAATTGGAATATATCCGCCAAATCGCATTACAAGACCATGAATATTTTAGAGAACAAATGCGGTTATTCAATGAACAGGTGGATGCGTTTAATCAGCAGCAGGTTAATCAACAAAATGACATGGCACAACAACAATTTGATCAGCAGCAACAAATGTTTGATCAACAAGTACAGATGAGTAATGGATTCTAGAAGGAGAAAAAATATGGTTGTTAGAAAGATATTATATGTACTATTCTTGTTTATTCTATACTATTTTCATTCAGTGTTTTACTGGTAGAAACTAGTATTCGTAGATGTATAATGTGTAAAGAGATAAATGTGATAATATGTTTTCTATTGTTCACTATGATTTTTTCTAAATTGAATAGGTGAAATGCCCGTTGCTTTTTTGAAGGCTTGGGCAAAATAGGATTGGCTCGTAAATCCTATGATGATGGATATTTCTGAGATTTGAAGATTGGTTGTAGAAAGTAGAACTTTAGCTTCTTGAATACGCTTTTGAATCATGTAGTTAATGGGAGAGATTCCCTTATATTGTTTAAAGGCATGTACAATGTGATATTTATTTAAGAAAGTGAGTTCACTTAAAGTGTCTAGTGTAATATCTTCTTTAAAGTGAGCATCTATATATTTTTCAATATAGACACAGTCTTTGTTGGCTTTATTAACGGGTGAAGATTTTAAACTAATGTTGGCCCTACGCATCAGGTTGATCAGTAATACTTCTAATAAGTTTTGGCATAAGGATTGATATTCAGCATCTCTAGCCTTAACTTCCATTAGAATGGTTTTTAGATAGAATAATACTTCGTGTTTGTATTCATAATAGTTGGCAATACTACATCCTTTTTCTTCGTCCTCTTCTTTTGAAAAGAAGGTGACGCCTTCAATTCCCATAACAATGTATTCGAAGTTGATATTTTCAATACCACGCTCGGTATGTGAGATAAGTGGATTGACAATAACGAGATCGTCTTCTTTTACGGGATAGTTTTTGTTGTCTAAACTTAAAAGTCCATGGCCTTTTGTCACATAGAATATTTCTGTATATAAATGGGTATGTAGGGTGGAATTCCATTCGTGATCGAACTTGGATTCAGTTATATATAGTAGTTTTGGTCGGGCTTTATTGAAGTCAACTTGGTCAATTTGAAAGCGTTGTGTACTCATAAAAACACCTCTTTTTGTATTATTATATATTGTTTTCTATTGTTTATCAATTTTGTTGTCAAAATTACTAAACCACAATATATCTAAAATATAGAGCTATATTTTTATGATAAAGCGCTTTCAAATAGGCTATACTAGGCATGTCAAAAGAGGTTCATACGAATTTATGAGGAGGTAAAGTATGAAAAAAATTATTACTGCTGGATTATCATTTGCGATGGCAGCATCTATGTTAGCAGGATGTTCTAGCAAACCAGCTGAAAATTCTGATTCTGGAGATAAGCGAGTATTAAAATTTGATTCTTTCTCTGGTGGTAATGGTGAAGAAGTATTCACAAAATTGGCTAAGGCTTTTGAAAAGGCAAATCCGGATGTAGATGTTCAATTGCGTTTTGAAAAAGAATTGCCTGATGTATTGAATAAAGAAAATGCGAAGGGTGAATATTCGGATGTTGTTTACTATAACTTAGGTCAGCCTTCTGGATATACTGAAACTCAATTAAATACTCATGAAGTATTGGATATTTCAGATGTAGTTAAAGAAGTTGGTATGGATGAAAACTACGCAAATAGTAGTATCGTACAATATTATGGTGATGGAAAATCTTATTTGATGCCACTTAAGACAACTCCTGCTGGATTCTTCTATAATACAGAACTAGTTGGAGAAGGAAAGAAATATGAACTTCCAACAACTTGGGAAGAATTCTGGGCTTTAGGTGATCAAGCTAAGAAAGATGGTATCGCATTATTTACGTATCCAACAAATGGTTACTTTGACAACACATTAAATGCATTGTTGAAAGAAACTGGTGGAGAAGAATTATTAACTAATGTATTAAATTATGACAAGGATGCTTGGAATACTGATGGTGCTAAACAAACTATCGATATTTTAACTAAATTAGTAAGTCCTGATTATTTATATTCTGATACAGTCGCAAATGCGAATGCGAAAGATGGTTTCACAATGAACCAACAGGCTGTAATTGATGGAAAAGCATTATTCATGCCTAATGGTGACTGGGTAGTTAATGAAATGGCAGATACAACTCCTGAAGATTATCACTGGGGATTACTTCCATTGCCTGCATTAGAAAAAGATGGTGAACGTTTCGTTGGTTCTATGACTGAACAAGTATGGATTCCTGCTCAAGCTAAAAACGTAGATGATGCGAAAGCATTCTTGAAGTTTATCTATTCGGATGAAGGCGTTAAGATTATGGCTGAAGGTGGAAACATTGTTCCAACTGAAACTATGTCAGACACAATTGCGGCTATGGAAGATGGATATACAAAAGAATTCTTCTCTGTATATGACACTGCTTCTGCTGCATTAGGTGCATTTGCTCCTTACAATACAGATAACTTACCAGACTTTGACCGTGCTGCAACAGTATTTGGTTCAATTGACTCTTTAGCTACTGGTGAATTAACTGCAAAAGATTACCAAAGCAAATTAGCAGATGCTTGGGTTAAATTATCTAAAAACAAAGCTGTAACTGAATAATTAAACTTAAAGCGATGAGCAAATTGTTGCTCGTCGCTTTTTAAGAGATGGGAGGTAACTCATGAATAAAAAGAAAGCACAAAATCGTTTCGTATTTGCGTGTCTTGCACCAGCCGTTATTCTAGTCTTCATTTTTATGGTGATTCCAACGATTGATGTATTTAAGACAGCATTCTTTAAAAAGAGCAATTTCGTAAGTGATGCCACTTTTGCTGGGTTCTTCAACTTTAAGGTTCTTTTTAACGACATGCGTTTTATTGAGGCTATGCAAAATACAATCTTGTATGTTGTATTGATCACGATCATCACTTTGGTGTTGGCCGTATTGTTTGCGACATTATTAACTCGTGAAGAGTTTGTTGGAAAAAACTTCTTCCGTGTTATTTTCTACATTCCAAATATTTTGAGTATTGTTGTTATTGCAGGTATTTTCTCAGCTATTTATCAACCTACGAATGGTATTTTAAATACGTTCTTTGGTATGATTGGACTTTCGTCTTTACAACAACAATGGATGGGAAATCCAGATGTTATTAACTATTCTATAATTGGTGCCCTTGTATGGCAGGCCATTGGTTATTATATGGTTATGTATATGTCGAGTATGTCGAGTATTCCAGAAAACCTATATGAGGCTGCAAGCCTTGAGGGGGCTAGTAAAGTCAGACAGTTCTTTATGATTACTTTACCTTTGATTTGGGATAACATTCGTACAACTTTAACTTTCTTCGTAATTTCTACAATCAACTTATCATTTATGTTCGTTCAATTGACAAGTGAGGGAAATCTAGGAAGTGAAGTGGCATTGAACTATATGTATAACAATGCGTTCGCTGGTAAATACGGATTTGGTATGGCCGTTGGAGTATGTATCTTCGTATTCTCATTTGCCTTATCAGCCATCATAAATAAGATCACTGAACGTGATGTATTACAGTATTAGGAGGATGAGATATGAAGAAACATAATTTTCCTTTATACAAGATCTTTGTTTATGTGGCACTGATCACATTAGCTATTTCGATTATTGTACCCATCGCATGGGTATTCCTTGCATCTTTAAAATCGCAATTGGAATTGGTGAGTGGAAATCCATTTGATCTTCCAAAACAAATATTGTGGTCAAACTTTGCGGATGCCTTTGTGAAGGCAAGAATGGGTGATTATTTATTAAATACAATCATTGTAACAGCACTATCATTAGTCATTCTATTGGTGGTTGCTCTTCCTGCATCGTATGTTTTGGCACGATTTGACTTTGTGGGAAAGAAATTCTTTAATGGACTTTTCATGGCCGGACTTTTCGTAAATGTGAACTATATTGTTTTGCCAATTTTCTTAATGTTATTTAATGCGGATATTAAGCTTGGAATTGACTTTTTCTTAAATAGTAAGTTTTGGCTTTCTGTCGTGTATGCGGCAACGGCCCTACCTTTCACAATCTATTTGTTGACAGGTTATTTTAAAACGTTGCCTAAGGCGTATGAAGAGGCGGCTCGCATTGATGGTTGTGGCTACTTTAAGACAATGACTAAGATTATGATTCCCATGGCAAGACCAAGTATTATTACGGTTGTCCTATTTCAATTCTTGGCTTTCTGGAATGAATATATTATCGCATTTACTTTTATGGATAAAGAAAATGCTACGTTGGCCGTTGGTGTTAAATACTTAATGGCGGATGCGAAGTCACAGGCAAACTTTGGTGTCATGTATGCTGGGTTGGTAATTGTTATGATTCCAACGTTAGTTCTTTATATTTGTGTTCAAAAGAAGATTACACAGGGCATGAGTATTGGTGGAATGAAAGAGTAAGGTGTCTAATATGAGAGATGAAAATAAAGGAATGAACATAATTATGATCGTATTATTCTTTGTGTTCTTAGGTATGATCATTTGGGCACAGAAGACGGTAAGTGTTCGTAATCTAATGATTGAAATCGTTGGATTGACAGGCTTACTAACATTATTGTTTCTATACAATCGAAAACATAAATAGGAGGAAGAAGTATGGCAGAATTATCATTGCAGCATGTTGATAAAATATATGACAACAATGTTCAGGCTGTATTTGACTTTAATTTAGAAGTGAAAGATAAAGAGTTTATTGTGTTTGTAGGACCAAGTGGATGTGGTAAATCTACAACACTTCGTATGATTGCTGGTTTGGAAGAGATTAGTGCCGGTGATTTCTACATTGATGGAAAAAGAATGAATGATGTGGAACCAAAAGATCGTGATATTGCGATGGTATTCCAGTCTTATGCGTTATACCCTCATATGAGTGTATATGAGAATATGGCCTTTGGTTTGAAATTACGTAAGTATAGTAAGGAAGAGATTGATAAGCGTGTGCATGAAGCAGCTCGTATTTTAGAGATTGAGCCTTATTTGGATCGTAAGCCAAAAGCTTTATCAGGTGGTCAAAGACAGCGTGTTGCCTTGGGTCGTGCTATCGTTCGTAATGCGAAGGTATTCTTAATGGATGAGCCACTATCAAACTTGGATGCGAAATTGCGTGTACAAATGCGTTCGGAAATCATTCAGCTTCACGAACGTATTGGAGCTACTACCATTTATGTAACACACGATCAAACCGAAGCCATGACTATGGCTGATCGTATTGTTGTGATGAAGGGTGGATATATCCAGCAGATTGGTACACCAAAAGAAATATATAATAATCCGGCAAACTTATTCGTAGCTGGATTCTTGGGTGCGCCTGCAACAAACTTTGTGAAGGGTACGTATACAAATGGTTTCTTCCATGTAAAGGACATGAAGATTGAAATTCCTTTGATGTATAGAGAAAAACTTTCTAGCTACGAAGGAAAAGAAGTTATCATGGGTATTCGTCCAGAAGATTTACATGGTGAGGGAATTGTCGCTGATACATATCCGAGTGCTAACTTTGATTTTGAAATTGAAGTGGCCGAATTATTGGGCCATGAATATATTTTGCATGGTGATTTAAATGGACAAAAAATGTGTGCCAAAGTAAATTCTCGTTTGGAACCAGAAGCACATTCAACAATTAAATTAACAATGGACTTATCAAAAGTACATTTCTTTGATATGGAAACTGAAAATAGAATTGACTAGTTTGGGAGAAAATAAAATGATTGAAACAGGCAGAGTAACTGTACCGACAGATGTTGATGTAATTGATGCAACAATTGAGATTATTAATCGATGGAAAGCCGATGCCATCCGTGACTGTGACGGAACGGATATGCCAGAAGAATTGCGTAAGATGGATATTAAGCAATATGCGACTTACTATACGACAAGAAAAGATAATGAGTGGGCAAAGGCAAATCCAGATGAAATCCAACAGATGTATTTGATGAGCGATTTTGTGACCGCAAAGTCAACCGAATTAAAAATTCAAATCATGCAGCATTTCTATAAAGATCAATTAAAGCCAAACACAAAAGACAATCACAGATGGTGGGAAGTTATTGATCGTACGACGGATGAAGTCATCACAAATTGGGATTATGATGAAGAAACGGGTGAAGTGATTATTCATGATACAATTCCGTATCATGCGTATACAGTAAGCTTCTTGGCATTTGTGATTTGGGATCCTGTACATATGTATAATGCTTTAACGAATGATTGGCAGGGTGAAGAACATCAAATGACTTTTGACGTTCGACAACCTAAAACACAAAAGTATGTATTGGATAAATTTAGAAAATTCTGTGAAGAAAGAGATGATGTAGACGTTGTTCGTTTTACAACGTTCTTCCACCAATTCACTCTTCAATTTGATGAATTTGCACGCGAAAAATTTGTAGACTGGTTTGGATATAGTGCTTCTGTATCTCCATATATTTTGGAACAGTTTGAAAAAGAAGTGGGCTATCCATTTAGAGCGGAATATATTATCAACAAAGGATTTAATAACTCAACTTTCTGTGTTCCAACTAAGGAATATCGTGATTTCATGGATTTCCAACAGCGTGAAGTAAGTAAATTAGCGAAGAAATTTGTGGATATTTGTCATGAATATGGAAAAGAAGCCATGATGTTCTTAGGGGATCACTGGATTGGTACAGAGCCATTTGGTAAATATTTTGAATCCATTGGATTGGATGCGGTTGTAGGATCGGTTGGTTCTGGTACAACACTTCGTTTAATTTCCGATATTAAGGGTGTTAAGTATACAGAAGGAAGATTTTTACCATACTTCTTCCCAGATGTTTTCCATGAAAATGGAGATCCATTAAAAGAAGCTAAGGTCAACTGGGTAACAGCTCGTAGAGCTATTTTACGTAGTCCAGTCGATCGTATTGGTTATGGTGGATATTTAAAATTGGCATTGGATTTCCCTGAATTCATTGATTATATTGAAAAGGTATGTGACGAATTCCGTACGCTATATTCTCATGTAAATCAACAAGTTCCATTAAACTTATTAAAAGTGGGTGTAATTAATAGTTGGGGAGAACTTCGTCGTTGGGGAACACACTTGGTTCACCATGCCATTTGGTACAAACAAATCTATTCATATACAGGTGTAATGGAGGCGTTGAGTGGTTTCCCATTTGATGTTCATTTCATTAGTTTTGATGATATTCGTAAAGATCCAACCATCTTAGATGATATGGACGTTGTGATGAACATTGGTTCTGCATACACAAGCTTTAGTGGTGGAGCTGAATTTGATGAACCAGTGATTACAGCTCTTCGTCGTTATGTAGACCAGGGCGGTGGATTTATCGGTGTTGGTGAGCCAACAGCAATCAACCGCAACGGTAAATTCTTCACTTTATACGATGTATTAGGTGTGGATAAAGAATTAGGTTTCACAATGCACACAGACAAATACAATTGGAAAGTACATCCAAACCACTTCATAACAGAACAATTAGAACATGAAGATTGGGGAGAATGTGTAAATGATGTATATGCTCTTCCTGAAACCGAAATCTTGGCTGAAAAAGATCTACATGTCAATTTAGCTGTAAATGAGTATGGAAAAGGTCGCGGTGTGTATATGAATGGTCTTCCATTTAGTTTTGAGAACGTAAGACTATTGTATCGTGCAATCTTCTTTGCAGCGCACAAAGAAGAAGAAATGAAACGCTGGTATTCCGACAACTACAATGTGGATATCAACGTATATCCTTCTACAAATAGTTTCTGTGTTGTCAATAATACATATGAACCACAGACAACTACCGTGTATAAGGGTGATGGAACAAGTTTCGAAGTTGAATTGGATGCTTGTGAAATCAAATGGTTTGAAATTTAGGAATCAGTCAATCAAAATCAGAACGAGCCAGCTGGTTTTGAATAGCTTTGGAGCAGAATATATCTGCTCCATTTTCTTATTTATGACTTGCATCATATAATTTTTGAATGTCACTTGGAAGCTTGTCTGGAAGCATTGCTTGAAGGTATTCTTCTGTACCATCCTCCATAGCTTTTGAGTAGTACCAACATTTAAATTCTAATAAAGATAGTGTTTCTTGAAGACTTTTGATTTCAGCTTCTACAGCCTCTTTTCGAGCCTCAAACAACTCTTTTCTCTTTTCAAAACTTGCACTTCCTTCAGAAACCCAACTAAAGAATTGATTGATTTCTTTAATGCCAAGACCAGATTTCTTTAAACACTCGATGAGATGTAAAGCTTCAATTTCATGATTGCTGAAATAGCGAATATTGCCTTTGCGAACTAAATGAGGGAAAAATCCCTCTTTATCATAATATCGAAGGGTAGAAATGGGTAAATCAAACATTTCAGATACTTGACCAATTGTATACATAATGATTCCTTTCTTGACCTAAAGTCAGCTTTAGATATTATACTAATATCAGTAGGTAATTGTGTCAATAAGGTTAAGATGTCAAAGAGGTGTCATTGATGCACAATTCAGTATTGTATTGGTTGTTGTGTATTAAAGGTGTAGAAATTATCGTGTATGCAAGTGAATATATATTTCGAGATATCTACATGATCGCAAGGGCAACAGAAGATGAAATAAGCGTATATGCTTGGTAAGAACTTATAATGTTCCGATAAACGGCTTTGGATTATTCCGATAGATGTCTATTGTGCCGATAAAATGATATAATACTTCTAGATTAGGAGTGATGATCCATGTTTATGACTGTAAAACAGGCTTCTGAAAAATGGGGTATTTCAGATCGAAGAATTCGAGTTCTTTGTGCTCAGGGAAAAATTTTAGGTGCTTATCATGAGGGGCGAAGTTGGAAAATTCCTGTGGATGCAAAGAAACCGGTAGATGGTCGTTTAAAGTCAAAAGAGAATCTTTTGCGGCAGATTGATCGAAAAAAGATGGAATTAGATTCTAGAAGACCATTAACAGAAGGTGAAGTTGCTAGGTTGAATGAAGAATTTATTGTGGAGTATACCTACAATTCAAATGCGATTGAAGGAAATACACTGACTTTGCGTGAAACGGATTTAGTTCTTCGTGGTCTCACAATTGATAAAAAGCCTCTAAAAGATCATATGGAAGCTGTTGGACATAAGGAAGCTTTTGATTTTGTAAGAGAACTAGTCAAAAATAATGTTCCCATTAGTGAGAGTGTCATCAAACAAATTCATTATCTTGTTCTTGCGGATAAGAAAGAAGACCGAGGCGCATATCGTAGAATTCCTGTTTATATTATGGGCGCGCAGAATGAGCCAGTACAACCTTATTTGATTGCACCGAAAATGGAACAATTATTAATGGATTTTGCGAATAGTAAGGAGCATATTGTAACGAAATTAGCTCGTTTCCATATTGAGTTTGAATCGATTCATCCTTTTATTGATGGAAATGGTAGAACGGGAAGATTATTAGTGAATTTAGAATTGATGAAGGCTGGTTATCCGCCTATTGATATTAAATTTACGGATCGACTTGCCTATTATAATGCGTTTGATGAATATCATGTAAAGCATAATCTTTTTACAATGGAAAATTTGTTTGCGGGATATATAAATGAAAGATTGGATATGTATTTAAATATGTTGCAAGATTAGAAGGAAAATTAAAATGAAAGCTTATATCAAGGTCAAAAAAGACTATAATTCAGGATTAGTAGTTGGACATAGTCAGAATATGCAAAAAGCCATTTCTGGTTTTAATGAATTGGCATGTGAAGTTGTGCCTTATTTTTCTCTTGATGATGTATATAATCAAATCACAAAAGAAGATATAGTCGTTGATTACATTCAACAATGCGAAAATGTTTTCGCCAAATTTAATGTTTTAAACCCACATGTAGATGATTATCCAGAATGTCTTCGAAAGTTTCTTGGCAGAAAAATATGGAGAGATACCATAAATGCTATTTCTACAGATGAGGGTAAATGGTCTGCAGGTTGGTTTGTTAAGCCTGTAGAAAGTAAGAAATTCACTGGAAAAGTGATTTCAAGTATTAAGGATTTAATTGGATGTGGTGCCTATAATGAAGATTTTGAGGTCTTATGCAGTGAACCCATTGAATTTATGCGTGAATGGCGTTGCTTTGTATACTATGATCAAATTATAGATGTTCGACCATATAAGGGAGATTGGCACTATAATTATGATGCAGAAGTATTGGATGAAATTATGGATCAATTTATCGAATGGGATAAAAGACCAATGGCATGTTCTATTGATATTGGGGTTACCAAAGATGGTAGAACATTATTGATTGAATGTAATGATGCATATTCTTTAGGGGCTTATGGATTAGTAGATTATAAATACGCCAAATTATTATCTGCAAGATGGTCTCAATTGTTAGAAAGAGAAGATGTTTTTGATTATCGTAAATATCAATAAAAGAATTATGAATATTGAATATGCACGATTGGCTAACAAGGCTTCAATTATATGTTGAGCCTTTTAGATGACTTCTGGTATAATACAAATGAGCGATGACTCTTGAATGGCGAGAAGCTAAATTCAATTTAAACTAAAATGCAGGGTGAGGGCCCAAACTGAGGATGACTTAGAAATCATCCTCAGTTTTTTTGATTTAAGAAATCAGGTGGGAATTCTCGGTTACTTGTAGCCGAGATGAAAGCCCGTCTGTAAGGTAGTTTAGATACACTATATGTATAATATAAATGTATCATTTACTTGTATTATATGGCGTTATTTGTTATACTATATGTATGGAAAATAAATACACTCACGCAAGAACATGCGTATATAACATCAATTATCATATAGTATGGTGCGTCAAGTATCGCAGAAAGGTTTTATCTGCTGATATAAGCAATAGACTTATCGAACTGCTCAAGGCTGTTGGCAATGAAAAAGGTTTTAGCGTAGTTGAATGCAAAGTCGGTGAGAACGACCACGTTCATTGTTTCGTATCAGCCCCGCCAAAGATATCTGTTACTCAGATAGTCAAATATCTGAAGGGTATCTCGGGTAACCAACTATTCAGAGAGTACCCACAGCTTCGCAAGTCTCTATGGAAAGGTCAGCTATGGAATGGCTCGTATTTCTGTGAAACTATTGGCTCTACATCGGAAGAAAATATTCTTCGCTATATAGAAAGGCAAAAGGACTGTCAACTATGAATAAGGCAATTAAGTACAGAGTATATCCTACAACTAAACAATGTGTACTATTCGCCAAGACCTTTGGCTGTTGCCGCAAGGTCTATAACCTCATGCTTTCTGATAAGATTGAGGAGTATAAAGCAACTGGAAAATTTCCTGCCTTAACGCCTGCAAAATATAAGAAAGATTATCCATATCTTAAAGAAGTAGACAGCCTTGCACTTGCCAATAAACAGATAGATTTGCAGGAAGCTTTTCGCAACTGTTTTAGCAAGTCCCGCAAAAAGAAGAACGGCTTCCCTCAGTTCAAATCTGCAAAGCGTAGCCGTAAGTCTTACACGACAAACAATCAAAAGGGCACAGTAGCCATTATAGATAACAGATATATAAAGCTTCCTAAAGCTGGTAAGGTGAAGGCTGTTATCCATCGCATTCCTAATGATAATTGGACTATCAAATCGGCCATTGTATCACAGGAATCAGATGGAAAGTATTATGTTTCTGTGCTTTTTGAGTTTGATGAAGCTGAAAATACTTATATAGCCGATAAAACTAACGCCATTGGGTTAGATTACGCTTCTGATGGCTTGTATGTGGACAACAACGGTAATGTGGGTACGAATCATAAGTACTACCGTGAAAGCCATGATAAACTTGCCAAAGCACAGCGTAAACTTTCCCATATACAAAGCTCCAGAAAAGGAGAGGAGAAGTCCAACAATTATTGGAAACAGTTACGTAAAGTAAACAAAATTCATAGACATATTGCAAACCAGCGTTTGGACAATCTGCATAAAATATCTACTGAGATAGCCAATCAGTATGATGTTGTTTGTGTGGAATCCTTAAATATGTGTTCCATGTCTAACAAAGGTTTTGGCAACGGCAAAGCTACTCTAGATAACGGATATGGGATGTTTCTAAAAATGTTGGATTATAAACTTGCGGACAGGGGCAAATATTTTGTCAAGGTCGACAAATGGTTTCCATCAAGTCAGATATGTCATAAGTGTGGCAGCCAGCATCCTGAGATGAAAGACCTTAAAATCCGTGTTATGGATTGTGACTGTGGTTTGCATATTGACCGAGACCAAAATGCTGCCATCAACATTCGAAACGAAGGGTTACGTCTGCTTAGTGAAGTAGCATAAACAAAACATATACAGTAGGGATGGAATAGCCCAAACTTATACGCCTGTGGACATTGCGTAAGACATTGAGCTGCGTAACATCGCAGCTAATGCAGTAGTGGGTGAAGCAGGAAGCTCGGTAACTTGTTGCCGAGTAGTTCACATACAAATAAGATGTCAAAAGGATTCTTGTATGATTTAAACACAAGAAAAAAATAGGGAACTTATTAAGCACTATGTGTGATAAAAGTTCCCTATTTGTATTTATTGATTAGGGAACTTTTGATATAATATATAAAGAAAAAGTTCCCTAAGGAGTGAAATTATGAATGATTTGGTTAAAATACAGGCATTATTAGAAGATAAAGCGGATTGTCAAGCTAGTTTGAACTTATTACCTTATGAAGGTTCTCCTGAAATAAAAGAACAAAATGGTTCTCGTTATTTATATGTAAGAAAACGAATTGCAGGAAAATTAACGTCAACTTATGTTGATGCCTATTCCGATGAATTGTATCAATTACTGTTAAAAAATGCTAAAGATGCAAGGGTATTACGAAAAAGAATAAGACAGATTGAAAGAGAATTAACATCTCTAGGGTATAAAGATTCTGAATTATCAAGCCGTGTTTTGCAAAATATTGATTTTGCACGTGCTAACATGAAATCTAATATTTATGATCAGGCTGTTTTAGAGGGGGTTGGGACAACTTTTCCACAAACAGAAGAGATTTTAAATAATGGAATTGTAAATGGTGTAAAAGCTTCAGATGTGCAGAAAATCTTAAATTTAAAACATGCTTGGGAATTTATTTTGGACAAAGATGTGATTCAGAGTACTTCAAATTATTATATGATTAGCCATATCGCAAAACTAGTAAATGAAGGTTTTTATGTAGATGGTGGAAGAGTTCGTGGAGTTCCTGTCACAATTGGTGGAAGTAGTTATGTTCCACCTATTCCAATTGAAAGTGTTGTAAAAGAATCTATTGATAATATAGTTAATTCAAATAAAGAACCTATTGAAATAGCTATTGATCTATGCATGTATTGTATGAAAACACAAATATTTATTGATGGCAACAAACGTGCATCTGTAATATTCGCAAATCAATATCTAATTGCACACGGTCAAGGATTGCTTGTAATCCCTGAAAAGGAAGTGCCAGATTTTAAGAAATTACTAGTTAAATACTATGAGGGTGAAGATATCAGTGTTATAAATGAATTCTTAAAAGAAAAATGTTGGAAAACTTTTTAAAGCGTAGTTCGCAATAAGAAAATTTTAATGAATACAGTTTAGGGAACATTTGTGCTTAATAAAATCATAAAAGTTCCCTAAATTTTTATTATAGATGTTGTGTGAAGCCCAAACTGAGGATGATTTAAACGCATTCTTATTTATTTCATTGTTTTACTGAAAATATTTACAATTAACAATTGATTTGTTTTTTGTGAGTACCCATCTGACAACCCTAGGCATTTACCAATCCTCTAGCCGTGGCATATT
>NZ_QSPK01000018.1 GCF_003436425.1 Eubacterium sp. TM05-53 | reverse complement strand
TCTAACAGTAAACAATTTTGGCCATAAATGAATGTGGTATAATGACTAAGCCAAAACACAGAATCATCTGAGCAGCTATCTAACTCTGTGTTTGGCGACTCTCCGTTAGATAGTTGCTCAGATGTGGGAGAGTCAATATGTCAAACACAAATAAAAATCCATATAAGGATTTTGTTTTTAACCTGCCTGAAAATGAGTTTAAAAACTTAGATGAAGCTATTTCTATGCGTAAAAATTTTGAAAAATATGGTGCGACCGATTTTGAAGAACTTGCTATAAAACTTAAGCGAGAACCTATATGTCCAAAATGTGGGAGTAAATTCTATGTAAAGCATTCACATACCCCAAACAGTAAACAACGTTATCAGTGCAAAGAATGTGGTCATCGATACAATCTTATGAGTAATAGTATTTTTAATTCAACTAATAAATCTTTTGATACTTGGATCACCTATCTTACACTCATGACTTTTAATGTTCCATTAGAAATGACTGAAGAACTTTGTGATATATCACATCCAACTGCTATGCTATGGAGAAAAAAAGTGTTTTCAACAATCAATGATTATCAGGATAGAATCAATTTGAGGGGAACAGTTTGGATAGATGAAACATATATTTTTGATAGCAGCATACTTCATGATAATGATTTTACCAGCAAGAGAGGATTATCAAAGAATCAACTCTGTATTGTTGTAGCTATAGATATTTTTGAAAACACATATGCTGTAATTTGTGGACATGGAAAGCCTACTAAAAAAAGAATATACAATGCATTAAAAGATCATATAGAAGATAATGCTTTATTAATACATGACGGAGAAAAAGCTCATAATGAGTTAATTGAAAAGTTACATTTACGAAGTGAAGTTTATAAGGCAGATTCAAAATCGAACGATTATTTATTACATATGGCTTTAATAAACAATCTTTGCTCATGGATAAAACGATACATTTACCGGTTTGTAGGAATGAGAAAAGAAAATTTACAGTCCTATTTGAATTGGTTTGTATATTTGTTAAGAGTAAAAAACTCAACAAATAAGTGGCCTAAGTTGGAAAGAATTTTACGACATTTAATCTTAAATGAAGGCACGTTCACAAAATAATACTTTATTTAAAGATATGTCTATGGCCAAAATTGTTTACTGTTAGAAATTTTTTCTACAGCTTCTAAACCATTCCATGCCTTATCTACATTGGCCTGCACTGCATTCAAATAAAACTCCGCCACTTCCATATTGATTTCATTGTCTTCTACAAGAAGAATCCACTTGTTATGTAAATCTAGTTTTGTACTTTCTTGATTATCATTAGTAGATGTATCCAATTGGTAAGTAAGAACGACCTTAATTTGTGTACCGACATTTACTTCACTTTTGACTTCAATACTTCCACCAAGTCTATCCACCAAACCCTTCACAATCGACATACCTAAACCAGTACCTTCATATCTTGTTCTGGCATCTTGCTTGGCTTGTGAAAAAGGCGTAAATAAGTGATTTTCAATATAATCTTCACTCATGCCAATGCCTGTGTCTTTGACTTCAAATTCAAATGTTGCGCATTTACCATCACTGGACACTTCTCTAACATATGTATCAATCGTACCATTTGGTTTGTTGTATTTAATGGAGTTCGTTAATAGATTTACAAGAATCCGTCTAAGCTGTAATGCATCTCCAATTAAGTGTGTATGAATCAAATTGTCCATATGCTTGTGATATGTAATATTTTGAAGCGAAACTTGCGCATCAATCAAACTATTCATTTCTTCAACCAAATGATTTAAATCAAATGGCTCATTCAAAATTTCCATATGATTTGATTCTAATTTTGACATATTCAAAACATCTTCAACCAATTCATTTAAGTGTTTTGCCAAAATTTCCATCTTATTTAAAGAATCATCCAACTTATCCATATCACCCCAGTTTTTACGTATAATCTGCATCATACCTAAAATACCATTGATTGGTGTACGAATATCATGGCTCATTCGATTCATAAAATCTGTTTTAGCTTTACTTTCTAAATCTGCTTTTTGATACGCTAATTGTAGCTTTTCTTTTTCTCTATCTTCTTTCTCATGAAATGACGATGTATTTCTAAATAAAATAATAGCACGTACTATATTGCGTTCCTTTTGCATATCTATATCATAGATAACATCTTCACGCATCAATATCATTTCTTGAACCCAGATTACTCTTTGATTTGGCATTTGAATTTGATATTCAACCGTAACATGTTTATCCCCTGCTCTATATCGATTTAAAAGATTTTGACTTGATTCAACAATGCTAAAACTTCCCAAACAATCCTCTAATACATTCGCTTTTATTTGTTTAAAATATACATTATAATCACATGGTAAATTTGGCTTTTTATCTGCACACATATAATTGTCATAAATACCATCAATTTGATTTTGGGTTAAGTTAACGGAGAAAATCGATTGTGCCATTGCCATCAAAGCTTCAATATAATGATCATTTTCTAAAATAGATTGTTTCAACTGATCATAATAACGCATCAATTGTTGCTTCTCATCCATTTCAATTGTGTCATAATAAATTTTAAAACCTAACGCAAAATGATGCAGATGATTCTTTTCATCACAATCTAAATAAACGGCTGTAATTTTTCCTTTTACTTCCGTATGCTTGATTTGATGACAATATGAAATTTCTAATACTGGATTTTCTTTGGTAAGGCATTCATTTAAATGGTCAAGTTGTAACACATGACGATACTCTTTTTTCTGATTCTCTTCAAACAATTCATTTAAAATTTGTTCAACTGCCCCCAAATAATTGCCATCCTCTGCTAAGAAAAAGGAATAGCTGGCACGTAAAGTAAAATATGCATCCGCTTTGGCATCACAATAAATACAATCCGAGAAGTTATACCCTTTATCTTTTAATTGTTGTATAACCCCAAGAATCAACTCACGTTTCTCTGTAGCCTCTTTAATTTTTGCCTGGTTTTTATCAATATACATATTTTTATCGGCCTGACAAAATAATTCACGCATTGTAAATTCTGAAAAATCATTTGAATACGCATAGCCGGCTGCATAACTTAATGGAATTTCTGAACATTTAGCACATTCTTTTTTGATGTTTTCTAAATTTCTTTTTACATCTTCCTTTGTCACATCTTTAAAAAAGGCAATAAATTCATCTCCACCATAGCGGCCGACAAATTGATTCTCATCAATGCTTTTACGTAAACACTTCGCAAAAGAGCTAATATATAAATCTCCTCTTTCATGTCCTTGTTGATTATTGATGATTCGAAGATTGTTTAAATCAAATACGCAGAGCGCCGTATTTTGTTCAACTTCTAAAGTTAAAATCTCTTCGCACCTATTTTTATTTGGCAGTCCCGTTGCTTCATCTAAATAAATTTTGTTCTTTAATTCACGATTCATTTTGGCATAGCGCAAAGCCTTGATAAGCTCATACAAAATCATAAAGATGAGAATTACAATATCAATGACTGTCAACACTTCAAATTGTCCTAAGCGTGTCGCAATTCTTTGCGCATACGTTTCGGCAAGCCCTGTAGCTACATCACATAGAGAAAAGAAAGTTTCACTCTTTTGAATGATATTCGTATTCTCATATCCAACTTGTCGAACAAGATCAATCTCTTGTTTTAAAGTATCAAAATACGCATCTAATTCTTCCATCTTTGCCTGAAAAGCCTTGTCATCTAATGAAACCAAATCTAATTCTTCACTACCAAAACGAAGACCTTCAATATAACCTTCCACATCCGCAATCATTTCATCCTGTGGCATTCCTGCATCTTCCAATTTAATGATTTGCTGTGTTTTTCCACGTACTAATCCTGCATAATTGACAACACGAGCCGTTCCTTGAATACGAGACACCATCAAAATAATGATTAAAATCAGCACAATCAAAATACTGGTTAAAACCGTCATTAAAAAGCGTATCATTTTTGAAATATGTCTTTTCCGTCTATCTTTCATACAATTATTCCTTATATATTTATTGTATTAAGAAAATGAAATTATCACAAGAAAATAATAAAAGGATAAATCACAAACGATTCATCCTCTTATTGATCCATACCATGATCCAAATGCCAATGCCAATACATACTAATGCTAATCCAATCAGCAGTAAGGCAGTACCATCATGCATCGCACCATCATAGCCTACATATGCGTTTATTTTCCCCTTTAAAAACAAGAAAACAATTCCTGCAATCAAAAATAAATTCGCAACAAATGTAGGTGTAAATACACGATCTTTTTGATTCATAATAACATCCCCTTATTGTTACCGATGTATTATATCATTTCATTCCTTTATTAAACCTTAAATTTCTCTTAACTTTCTTAGCATTTGATTGTACAATAGATAAGAATAAAAGAAGGAAGGATTCTTATGCAAAACATTGATGAATTAGTTGATTTACACGAATGCCCTCTATGTGAAGGTGGTTCGATTTTAGAAGAAGAAGGAAACGGATTCTATGCACAATGCATGGATTGTGGATGCTATACAGTTCATGTTGATTATAAAAATGAAGAAGATCGTTTAGAAGCTGCTAAAAGAGCCGCTGAACTATTTAATACAGGTAAAGTATTAAAATCAAATCCTGGTGAATAAGAAAATGAGTGGAAATGATCCACTCAATTTTTTATTTAATTGAATTTTGATCTAACCACTTACCTCGAACCATACGAATAAAGAATATAATACCCCTAAATACCAGTTCGAAAGTCATCGTTGCCCATACACCAATAACACCATATCGTTTTGTAAAGATGATAATTGGTAGAACTCGCATTCCCCACATACTTAAGGCATTTAGAACAAAAGGACGCTTACTATCTCCTGCACCACGTAGTGCACCCATCACTACAATACTTATCGCAAATAATGGTTCTGAAAAAGAAACAATTCTTAAACATTCACTAGCTCCATCTATAACTTCCTGACTATTTGTCAAAGTTGAAGCTAAAAATGGTGCAAACACAAACATGATAACACTCATAAATATCACAAGGACAAAAGATAATAAGGTTGTTAAATATGCAAAGCGTTTTGCCATATCTTTTCGTTTCGCCCCAATACTTTGTCCAACCAACGTCGTTGCAGCGCCACCAATTCCATAGGCTGGTAAATAACATAATCCTTCTGCGGAAACAGCCACATAATTGATAGCCACACTGATTGCACCCATCCCTGAAACGACACCCGTCATTACAACTTGAGCTAAAGATAATGTCACTCTTTCAAGTCCCGCTGGAATTGAAAGATTCACTACATTTTTCAAGATATCCTTATCAAATTTCCACGATTCATCACCTAAAAGTCGTAATGATTTTTCCTTTTTGACTACGATATACATTAAGATAAAGCCTACAACCAATTGTGCCATTCCCGTACCGAGTGCAGCTCCGGCAACACCTAAATTTAGTATATAAATAAAGAAATAGTTAAAAACAACATCAAATACACACATCGAAATATTCATAAGGCTAGGAAGTACGGCATTTCCTGAGCATCTTAACATTCCAGAGTGCAGCATTGCCATCATATTGAATGGAATAAAAGCACCTACAATCGCCAAATATAAAGTGGCATCTCTACAAATGGAAGGGTCTGCCCCCAATAATTTTGGCAAATAAAAACTGGATGCTACCACAACCAATGCCATACATAAACCAAAGATAATATTAAAGAGAATCGACTGACATACTACCTGTCTTGCCAGTTTGTTTTTACCGGCCCCTAAATATTGGGCTACCTGCACTGAAAAGCCCAATACTGCGGCTGTACAAATTCCCCCAAAAAGCCATGTTGTACTGGCAACAACACCAATGGCTGCCGTAGCCTTATAACCTAGTGATCCAACCATAGCTGTATCAATATAGCTCATGGCCGTTCCAACCAATTGTTCTAATATGGCAGGTACAGACAATAAAATGACGATTTTTAATTGATCTTTGAATTCTATTTTTTTATTTTCACGCATCTGCGCCGTTATTTCCATCATATTCATAAGATGATTATACAAAGAAAAAAGATGTATGTCACCATACACCTTTTAATCTTCTACCTCTTCACGCCACATTTTGGCTCCCAAATGAGCTAACTTTCCATCCAAGTTATCATAACCACGATCAATGTGATAAATATCATGAATTTCTGTCACACCATCAGCTATTAAAGCAGCGATGACAAGACCAGCTCCACAACGAAGATCTGTTGCGGTTACTTTAGAACCATGTAACTTTGTCTTTCCATTGATGAACGCACTTGGTGTGTGTACATCAATGTCAGCACCCATCTTATTTAACTCTGCACAATGTTTGAAACGTTCTGTATAAATTGTTTCTGTTACTACAGATTGACCTTCACATTGCGTTAATAATACAGTAAATGGTTGTTGAACATCTGTGGCAAAACCAGGATATGGTTTTGTCAAAATTTCGGTACGTTTCAAAGGTTTATCCGTTTTAAGTACATGAATAAAATCTGAACCAACTTCCATATTGATTCCCACTTCTTGAAGCTTCATAACAATAGCTTCCAAGTGTTGAGGAATAATATTTTCGATACGCATATCATTGGCCATAGCGGCTGCCATAATCACATAAGTCGCTGCTTCAATACGATCTGGAATGATTTCATGAATACATCCCTTTAAATATTCAACACCATCAATCACAAGCGTACTTGTACCCATACCATGGATTCGAGCACCCATTTTATTTAATAATGTTGCGATATCAATAATTTCAGGCTCACGTGCGGCATTTTCAATAACCGTTCTACCTTTTGCGTAAACAGCTGCCATCATAATGTTGATTGTAGCTCCTACGCTCGAAATATCTAAGAAAATATTTGTTCCTTTTAATTCTTTCGCATCCAATATATAACATCCATTTTCATATTGAATATTTGCACCTAAAGCCTCAAAACCCTTCAAGTGTAAATCAATAGGTCTAGGACCCAAGTAACATCCACCAGGCATCTTAATTTCTGCATGACCAAATTTTCCTAACAAAGCCCCCATAAAATAGTAGCTTGCTCTTAATTTTGAAACAGCCTTAGATACCATAGGAATATTTTCCATATGAGTAGGATCTATATATAATGTTTCTTCATCTCGCTTCTCAACATAAACACCAAGTTCATTTAACAAAACGATCAAAGACTGTACATCTGAAATATTAGGTACACCATAAATTGTAACAGGCTCATTTCCTAAAACACATGCTGGAATTAAAGCCACAGTCGCATTCTTTGAACCACTAATACGTACTGTTCCATTTAAATGATGTCCACCTTCAATTTTAATGACTTTTTCCATTCATTTTCCCCCATTTCAAGGTAATGCCTATCTATTATAGCCTATTCAATCCGGATAATCTAGAAAAATATTGTAAATTCCAAAAGCCTTTATTTTAAATGTTGTTCCATCCAGTTTGTGATTTCATTTAAACGACGCAAACGATGTTGTGGAAGTCCCGTACGAGATAAATCATGATTTTCACCATGGAACAAGCACATACGAGCTTCAATATTCTGATCTAATAAAGCATTCAACATTTGTAGTCCTTCACAAAGTGGACAACGATAATCCTCATCAGAGTGAATAAACAATGTTGGTGTTTTCACGTTACGTGCATATTTCAATGGTGAATGCCACCATAATTTTTCTGGGTTTTCATCGTATGTAGCAGATTGTTGATCTTGTGCAAAGTATGGTCCAATATCACTAGTCTGAGAGAATGAGATCCAGTTTGCGATACTTCTTTGACTTGCTGCACACGCAAAACGATCTGTATGACCAATAATCCAGTTTGTCATAAATCCACCATAGCTTCCACCAGTGACTCCGACTTTACTAGCATCGATTTGAGGATATGTTTCTAAGACTTTATCTGTAAACTGCATTAATTCATCATAATCAATCGTTCCATATTTTCCACGAATGTCCATAAATTCGTTGCCACGTCCATCAGAACCATGAATATTACAGAAGAATACAAAGTATCCCTTACTTGCCCATACTTGCATTTCATGATAGAACACTTTTCCATATACCGTTTTAGGTCCACCATGAATATCTAAGATAGCTGGATATTTTTTTGTTTCATCATAATCCTTAGGCAATAATACCCATCCGGTTAAATCTTCACCAAAATTCACTTCTACAGGATCTGCCACATATGTATCTTCCATTTTATTAAAATCAGATAATTGAACGGCTTTACCATCTACAACTTTATACAATTGTTGAAGACTTGCCACATCAGCTCCAATAAAATATAATGTGTCATCTTCAAATGCGAAAGATTGAATTGTTCCTGGCCATTCAAATACAAGTTCAATGTTTCCATTTTCTAATTTATATAGATTATTATGATCATAAATCGTAGAAACAAAATATAACGCATCTTTATTTACTAGAGTCGCATTTCCAGCAACTAAAGCACAATCTGTACCTACACTGTTTCCAACACATTCTTGCCAATCAGCGATTAAATTAAAGTCTTGGTCAAAGAATTTTGGATTTTCGTTCAAGCCATATTTTTCGTGTGTACTTGCGATCAGAACTAATTTATCATCCACAAAATCAAAGCTTTGAATACTTCTTTCTTCAGCATCTACAACTGTACTTACAGAACCATCATATTTATAAAGATCTTCATATAAAGCTTGTTTTCTTGTCCAATTTTGTCCTGTATAATACAAAGCACCATCATGAATTTTTGCGTTGGATACATCAAAAGTGCCTTCCGTAACACAAACAAGTTCTTTTGTATCTAAATTATATGTATATAGATGAGTACGATGCTTATTTGTGATTCCCTGACCATTCAAATAGAAAGGAATCTCATCAAACACTTCATAATCACTTTCTTCTTCAACAAGTTTATCTTTAGTCATCAAAGCCAAAGTATTCTCGTTTAAATATCCCAAAACATTCATTCCTGGTTTATCAAAGCGAGCAATTTCTGTGGCTTCTCCACCATTCAATGCCATACGATATAAAGATGTAGATTTTTCAATATTCTTACGATTTCCACAGAATAGAACCGAATTTTCATTTTCAATATAAAACCCTGCTTCTTTTCCAAAAGAAGTTAAATCATATACTTTATCGTCCTTTACGCATTTTAAAGTATACTCATAAGCATTGTCTTTTTCAGCTGCTACTCCATCAACAAATACTTTTACCCCATCTTTCACTTTTAAATTTCCATAAAAGTGATAAGACAATAAATCATTAATTTCAACTGACTTCATATATTTTCCCTCCAAATTATGCAAAAAGCAGGCTTAAAGCCTGCTTCATTTAAAAACTTTAATTATTCAGCTTTTCCAGCAGAACCAAAGAAGTTTTCCATCATTTCTTTACATAATGCAGTAATTGCATCAGCACCTGGTTTTAATAATTTACGAGGATCGTATCCTTTTCCTTCTTGGTCTTTTCCAGCTTCGATGTATTTACGAGTTGCTTCTGCAAATACTAACTGGCATTCAGTATTAACGTTAACTTTAGAAACACCTAATGAGATAGCTTTTTGAACTTGTTCACGAGGGATTCCTGAACCGCCGTGTAATACTAATGGTTTTCCATTTGTTGAGTTTTGGATTTCTCCTAAACGATCAAAGTTTAATCCAGCCCAGTTTGCAGGATATTTACCGTGGATATTTCCAATACCAGCTGCTAAGAAGTCTACACCTAAGTCAGCGATAGTTTTACATTCTTCAGGGTCAGCTAATTCACCAGCAGATACGACACCGTCTTCTTCTCCACCGATTCCACCAACTTCACATTCAATTGATAATCCTTTTGAGTGTGCTAAGGCAATCATTTCTTTTGATTTTTCTAAGTTTTCTTCGAATGCATAGTGAGAACCATCGAACATTACAGAAGTAAATCCTGCTTCGATAGCTGCTTTTGCACCTTCATATGAACCGTGGTCCAAGTGTAAAGCTACAGGAACTGTAATTCCCATTGCATCGTGGATTTCTTTTACCATAGCAGCAACTGTTTTGAAACCACACATGTATTTAGCAGCACCTTCAGATACTCCTAACATAACTGGTGATTTAGCTTCTTCAGCAGCAGCTAAGATAGCTTTTGTCCATTCTAAGTTATTGATGTTGAAAGCACCAATCGCATAGTGCCCTTCGTGAGCTTTGTTGATCATTTCAGTAGCAGATACTAACATTACTCTATTCCTCCTTTAAACATTTCTGTCATAACTATTCTACTCCATAACGCCCAATTTGAAAAGTGAAATTATTAACTAACGACGTGATTTTCCGGATAATTCAACTGGTTTAGACAAAGTACGAATTCTTTCTAGAATTCTAAGACTCGCAATTGTATTATTCGGCTTATTCGCAAGACGATACTGCTGTTCTAATTCTTCCATTGAATAATTCGATGTAAAATATGTCTTCATCTGTTTATTCATGCGCTCATCTAATACGGGCAATAAGATTTCATCACGAGTCCATTGCGTAATACTTTCAGCTCCAATATCGTCTAAAACTAAAACATCACTATAACGTAAATGATTCATCACTCTTTGACGATATTCATTATCGGTCATAAACTGTTTCAATTCCTGAATCAATAATGGAACCTGCACAAAAGAAACACTCTTATTGTTTTTGGCATAATAATTACAGATTCCCTTCATTAAGTAAGACTTTCCAGTCCCTGGATTTCCATATAAATACACACCTTGATTCAGTGGAATACTACTCACACTTTGTGTATAAGCTGCCATATAATCTTTTTCTTTGGCAGCATTTAAAAAAGAGGCATCATTTAAATCGATTAAATAATCATTTAAAGACATGTGAGAAAAGCGAAATTTACTTTGATGAGCTAATTGCTGATCTCTTTTTTGTTCATACTGACAAGAAGCATAGTATTCATTTAAGAAACCTGAATCATCGATTTTTAATTTTGTAGCCTTACCACGAATCTTCTGCACACAATAATCCAATCCTTTACAGTTTCTACATGCACTCACACTCTTGATCCACTGCAATAAAACGCCACTATTTTCTTCTACAAAAGATGCATCTAAGTGATTCTGTTCTAGAAATAATTGAATCCATTCATTCTCTTTTAAACGAGCAATATTCTGTTGTCTTTCCAACATTTGTTCTTCTGAAAGCTTAATATTTAAATTCACTACAACTTACCTTCTTTCAACATCTTTTGAAGTTCTAGCATCTCCTGCTGGATCTGCGTATCTGATTTTTCTTCCTTTTGCGTATAAAACTTCTCATCAAGTACAACCTTTTCCTCTTTTTTCTCTTTTTTATTTTCTACGGGGTTTTGGTTGATAATTTCCAATGCTTTCTTCCTAGAATCCACACCCAAGCGAACCCAGCTTGCTGCAACTTTTTCAACATAATTTCTAGAAAATTGTTGATGCGTTTGCTGCAAAGTATATTCAATCAATGTATTCACAACTTCTACCGGTAGTTGGAATTGTGTGCATAAACGTTCAATCAATGCCTGATCAGACTTCACAACTGGTATACCATTTTGTTTATTCTGCAAAAACTTAACAGGTGGCATCTGATAAGGATCTTTACTTATTTCCATAACCTTACGATTGCGCATAACCATATCTTTTAATTTATCCAAATCAAACACATGCGTTGAAGGGTTAATACTTCTTTGTACGTATCTACGCATATCTTTCGCATCAATCCCATATATTTGTGCCATCTGGGCAATGCGATCCAAATTCTCATTGGTTCGATAGCGTACTGGAAAAATACGGTCCATCCCTTTGAAAAGTGTCGCAAAATCAAAATCATATTTCTGTTTAATTGTTGGCTTTACCTTTTCGTACGCAATCTCTTTAGATTCGTTCCAAGAATCTAAAATCGAAACATCCAAAGGACTCTCTACCTTTGTATATGAAGAAGAAACCGCCTTATCTTTTTGAAGCATTGTCTTTATTTTATCAAAACACTTAGATCCTACACTTGCCAAATATAATCTTGAATATGTATCGTGACATAAAAATTTATCTGGTAATAGTGGAGCATACAATAAAATCAACATATCTTCTTCATGAACATAGGTTTCAATTAAATGATATTGTTCTAAATGATTTCGTGCCTTATCAAATTGCGAAGCATTTATATTCAAAAGTAAATATACATCTTCTAATTCAACAGAATTTTGAATAGAACCTAAAAATTCATATAGGCAAATTGAACTTTTACCCATCATAGGACCATACAATAAATGTAAAGATTGCCTTTGTTCAACAGATAAATGTTCTATGCAACGCACTTCAATCGTCATGTACCTTCTCCTCTTTTAATGCTTCATCTATTTGTTTATGCAGCTGTTCTACCGTCCCATTATTTTGTAGTACAATATCACTCTTTGCCATCTTCTCTTCCGGATTCATTTGTGATACAAGTCTTGCCAAAGCTTGTTCCCTAGTAAAGTTACGATAGGTTTGTAGGCGTGATAAGGCTACATCTAAATCAGCCACAACACACCATATTGAATCAAAATGATCTTGTGCAGAAATCTCAAACAAAATTGGCATTTCCACAAAGACAATCGAACTCTCTTGTTCACAAATCCATTTATGCATCTGCTCAAAAATCAAAGGATGCAAGATAGCTTCCACTTGTTTTCGATGCTTCTCATTTGAAAACATATATGAAGCTAAACTTTCCTTAATGATTTGTCCATTTAAATCCAATTCAACAATATGTAAATCATTTAATTTCTGATAACCCAAATTACCCTTTTTTAATAAATCCGCATTGACCTGATCACAATCTAAAACAGGATATTTTTTTCTTAAATATCGAGAAATCTCACTCTTTCCTGAACCCATAGATCCAGTGATTCCTATTACTTTCTTTTTTGACAATTTGGACATAGATAAGTCCCCCTTTGTGATACAGTTAATTTTTTTATGTTATGATGACACACTTTACATTGTGTCTGATCATGTACATTCAAATAAAGTTGAAAACGCCCTGTTACACCTAAACTTGAGGTATAAGAACGAATGGTTGTTCCCCCAAAGCGTGTAGCTCCCTGCAAGATTCGCTTTGTCTGAAAAACGATTTTCTCACAATCTCTTTTTGATAGTTTTGAAGCACGACTTCTAGGATCTAATCCGCAGGCAAAACATATCTCATCGGCATATATATTTCCAACACCTGCCATAATCGATTGATCTAACAGGCAGGATTTCAAATTTCGTTTTAATGAATGAACACAAGTATAGAAATACATTCCATTCACTCTTTCATCCATATAATCATATCCAACATTTTTAAAACACGGATATGCATGAATATCTTCTTTTTTTGGATACAAGTACATTCTTCCAAATTTTCTTGTATCATGATACGACATATAGATTCCATTATTTAATTTAAATACTATATGAATATGTTTATCCTCACAAAGCCTATCATAAAGATAAAATTTACCTTCCATTCTAAGATGCACAACCAAATCATAATCATCCAAACCAAAAATCAAGTATTTTCCAAGTCGATTAAATGAATGGAAAGTTTGTCCAATTAATTGATGCTTAAAATCTTCTACTTCTACATTATCAATGATTTTAGAATAATACACCAACACATCTTCAATTGAAAAATCTTTGATTTGTGTTTCTAACGTGCTTAATACAGTTTGAACTTCTGGTGCCTCTGGCATTATTTTGCCTCATACCAAGACTTGCCAACACTGATACTTGCCTTTAATGGAACCTTTAATTCCATTGCGCTTTCCATTGTATCCTTTACAAGTTTCTGCATTAAATCCAATTCTTCATCTGGTACTAAAAAGATTAATTCATCATGAATCTGTAGAAGCATTTTAGATTTCACATTGGCATCTTTTAAAGCTTGATCCATTTTCAACATCGCAATCTTGATCAAATCAGCCGCACTACCTTGGATTGGTGCATTCATGGCAGCTCGCTTACCGAATTCTCGTGTCATAAAATTCTTATCGTTGATTTCAGGAATTTCTCTTCTTCTGTGGAATAATGTTTCGACATATCCATGTTCCTTACAGAAATCAATCAATTGATTCATATATTCGTGAATCTGAGGATAACTTTCAAAATACATCTTCATAAATTCACCCGCTTCTTTTCGTGTGATATTTAATTGTGAAGATAAGCCAAATTCAGTTTGTCCATATACAATACCAAAGTTAACTGTCTTGGCAATTCTTCTTTTATGTTCATCCACCTCTTCTGGTGAACAGCCAAAAATTAAAGTTGCAGTTTTTGTATGAATATCCAAACCTTCATTAAACGCTTTTATCATATGATCCTCGTTCGCCATATGGGCCAACATTCTCAATTCAATTTGCGAATAATCCGCAGACAATAAGTGATAGCCATCTTCTGCCACAAATGCCTTACGAATTTCTTTACCTAATTCATCACGAATACTGATATTTTGTAAGTTTGGTTCACTGCTTGAAAGTCTGCCCGTTTGTGTCATTGTCTGATTAAAAGAAGTATGAATCTTTTGGTCCGAGCGAATATGTTTTTTCAAGCCATCAATATATGTACTGGATACCTTCGCTATTTTACGATATTCAAGAATATCATCAATAATTGGATGTTTTCCACGAAGCTTTTCTAATACATCTGCAGAAGTTGAACGCTTTTTTCCACCCGAACTTAAGTTCAACTCATCAAACAAGACATTCGCCAATTGTTTTGGTGAATTAATATTAAAAATCATGCCTGCATGTGAGTAGATTTTTTGAGCAAGAGCATCCAATTTCTCGTTTAATAAAGCTCCATACTCATCTAAAAAACTTTCTTGAATCGAAATACCTTCTTGTTCCATTGAAAACAAGACATGTGTCAATGGCATTTCAATATCTTCATATAAAGACAATACATTTTCTTCTTTTAAAGCAGTACGAAGCTTATCCTTTTTATCATACAACTGTTGAGTCAAACTATGATAGATTGCCTTTTCTCTTTCAAAGCTATAAGCAGGCTCCTCTTTTGTCTTCTTAGATACATCATGGAAAGATTCTGGAAGGTGAATTTGAAGTGCTTCTAAGACTGCATCACTATCTGTTGCGGTAGAATTCAATAAGAATCCAGCAATATGCAAGTCATTACTAAAAGTATTCCATTTAAATCCATAGCGATCTAATAGATGCATCATTTCCTTTGTATCCCATGTACTCATTTCTTTTGTTTCCAACAATGTTTTAAAGTTTGTATCCTCTAATGCATGTTCTACTGAAACATAATAAACAGTTTTATCTTTTGGAATCATAAAACCATACAATTTTTGATCTAAATAAGGCTCTTGTGTACATACTGGCATCACCATAACGTCATCCATATTTTCAAATTCAAAATGATCCACTTCTTTTAAAGGCCATTTTTCTTCCTTAGTCTGTTTTGTACGATTTACCAATGATCGCATTTCATATTTTTCATAGAATGCATTCACATCATCTTGAATTCCTGTAAACTCACAATCATTTAAACTAAATGGTAGTTCCATCTTTGTATAAATTGTTGCCAATTCTAAAGACATGAACGCATTCTCTTTATCTTTTTCTAGCTTTTCCTTTAATTTTCCTTTTACTTCATCAATATGGGCATAAACATTTTCTACCGTTGAATACTGATTCAATAAACGCAAAGCCGTTTTTTCACCAACACCAGCTACCCCTGGAATATTATCGGCTGTATCCCCCATTAATCCTTTCATATCAATGACTTGGCTTGGTGTAATTCCATATGTATCTAAAAGATTTTGTTCGTCCATCAATTCCATTTCACTTAAGCCCTTTTTCATCAAAAGAACATGTGTACTTGAATCAATCAACTGCAATAAATCACGATCACTAGTCAGAATTGTAGTTTGAACATCTTTGCAGCATTTAGCCATACTTCCAATAATGTCATCGGCTTCATAGCCTTCTTGTTCATAGCGCTTGATTCCAGCAGCATCCAAGTATTCTCTAACAATTGGAAATTGAACGATCAATTCTTCATCAAGTGGTTTTCGTGTTCCCTTATAGGCTGCAAATTGTTTGTGTCTGAACGTAGGTTTTCCTGCATCCCAAGCAACTAAAATCTTATCTGGTTCAATAATATCAATTGCCTTATTTAACATCATCACAAAGCCATAAACTGCATTGGTTGGAATGCCATTGGACGTTGTCATTCTATGTGTATATAACGTTGCATAATATGCACGAAATAGCATGGAGTTTCCATCTAATAATAATAGTTTTTTCATGTCTTTACCTCTTTTCCTCTATTTTAGCACATATGAAAAGAAGGAAACGAATCCATGACTCATTTCCTTCGAATATTTTGCATTTTCAACTTTTCCATTCGTTTAAATCGAATATCTTTGATTGTCGCATAGCGCATAAATACGGTAATAATATAGATCAAAACAAATATAGCCACACCATTAAAAATCAATGTCAAAGCTTCAACATGAATAAACCATTTCATAAAGCCCATCGTGAGATATCCGAAGATCTTTGCGCCAAAAAAACAAATTAAATCATTCGCAAACATCATTAGAAATACAATACCAAATTGTACCCAGTGATCTTGATCCATTGCTTCTTGAAAAAAGCCAATTGCCCAGCCAAACAAACCAAACAAAAGCATCTTAACAAGCCAGTCTGAAGTAAAGAACATTCCCACACAAAGGCCGCATAAACAAGCATATAGAAACCGATTTAAGCTTTTCTCATGAGCCACTACTAATAGACATCCGCAAAAACATAGATGGCTAACTAAAGATAGTGAGGAATATGTAAAATCAACGCCAAACAGAGAAGCAATCAATTGATCTAGCATAGCTAAAATGGCTAAGAAAATAAATGAATAACGTTCCTTATTTATCATTTACTCTCCTCTTTTCCAATCACAAGACAATAGTCAAAGCTTTTCATATTGGATACAGGTGATACGTAGACAGTTGAAATAATGGAGTCATCATTTAAAGATACATCTTTTACTTCACCAATCAAAATTCCACTCGGATAGTTTCCACCCTTACCACTTGTCGCAACTTTTTGTCCCTTTGTGACAATCGCATCATTGTCAAATAAAGATACTCGATATGCCTTTTTTTCTGTATCATACGATTGTAAAACACCTTCTACACTTGTACCATCTTCCAAAGACATCTTTATCGCAATATCATTACTTAAATGCTGGCTTGTCAACAATTGTACAGTGCTCGTCATTGTTTGAACACTTTCAACCAAGCCAATGGCACCATCACTTGTTGCCACAAGCATATTCTTTTCTACCCCTTGTTTTTTGCCAGCTGATATTGTCACAGTCTGTAACCAGGAATCACTTGAACGTTCTAGAACAGATACACTGATTGTTTTAGCATCGCTAAGCCCGCCTTTCATTTCAAGTAGGCCTTCAAGTTGTTTATTTTTGTTTCTTTCATCTTCATATGCCGTCTGATAATTCTTTTGTTCTGCCAATTGTTTTGACAAATATTCATTATCATCATAAGCATGCCAAAGATTCGCAAAATCATTAACTGCATTTCCAATTGAAGATAGCGGATATTGAATTAATCCATATTTTAAGTATGTCCATGCACTATATCCAATATTCGTGATGGAGTTTTGTCTTAAGCCAAACATTGCACATGCTAGTATACATAAAACGACAATCGTCGTAAGTAATCTTTTTTGAATTCGAGTAAATTTACGCATAATATCCCCCAAACTAACTTATATTATAGCGATAAACACTCCTTCTTTCAATCGAGATATTTATGCTCTTTAAATGAATAATATTGATTTTGTCCTACGATAATGTGGTCCACTAATTGGACTCCCATCGTCATTGCGACACGAACCATTTTATAGGTAACCTCAAAATCCGCCTTAGATGGTGTACAATCGCCAGAAGGATGATTGTGGGCAATCAAAACAGAGTTTGCGTTTTGAAGAAAAGCCTCCTTAAACACTTCTCGAGGATGTACTACACTTTCATTCAATGTTCCCTTAAACAAAACACGATGAGAAATGAGTTTATTTTTCGTATCTAAATACAGGGCAATAAAACATTCCTGCGACAATACACCATATTCAAATTCAAACCATTCAATCACATCTTCTGGTTTCATAATGGAGGCATGATATACCTTTGATTTAACGACACGTTTACTGAGTTCTACACTTGCCAGAAGCTGTAAAGCTTTGACTTCTCGTATTCCTTGGATTTGCATCAATGTATTTACATGCATTGACATTAATTTTGATAAACCTTCACTTTCTTTCAATACATCGGATGCAATTTCGAATACGGAACGATTTTTATTCCCGCTTTGAAGAATCAAGGCAACTAATTCTAAATCACTCAAAGATTCTAAACCATAGCGAAGCGCTTTTTCTCGTGGGCGCTGTTCCACTTCCATCTCTTTTACCTTCATATACTCTTATACGAAAAAAAATGTACTTTTTTTAATTTATTTTATTTTTTTGCTTGCAAAGTACAGAATCACATGGTATATTATTTAAGCGTCAAGCAAACATGGCGGTTGTGGTGAAGTTGGTTAACACAGCGGATTGTGGCTCCGTCACGCGCGCGTTCGAATCGCGTCAGCCGCCCCACTAAGATTTTTAAGCTTCGAGAGATCGAAGCTTTTTTCTTTACTTTTTTTTAAATTGTTTGTATATTAGGGACATGAAAAAATTATTATTGATCCTTTTAACTTTGACACTATGTGCTTGTCAGACACAGACAAAAAGCACAGCATCCACTTCAAAAAAAGCTTGTGATGTTACAAGCGAAGAAGAAACGTGTAATTCAAAAGATGATACAAAGACAACATTCAAAGAAATTAGCTTTGATGAGGCTATTCAATATTTCACGCAAGAAAAGTCTGGCGTATTATACTTTGGTTATTCGAGCTGTCCATGGTGTAAAGAGGCTAAACCTATTTTAAAGAAAGTCGCCAAAGAAAATGGTATTGATATTCAATATGTCAAAGTAAGAGATGAAGAAAAGAATCGTCTGTACACAGATGATCAAAAAGCAATTATTGAGCCATATATCCAAGATTATATGTCAAATAATGATGAGGGAATTTTAACTTTATATGTCCCCTTAGTTCTTGTCGTAAAAAATGGAGTCGTTATTGATGGTCATGAAGGAACATTGGATAGTCATGATGCGACTGAAAGAAAAATGACAAATGATGAAAAAGAAGAATTGACACAAATCTATACAAAATTAATGGGTGAAGCAAAATAGCTTCACCCATTTTATTTTCTTCGTATTTTGATTTGATCATCCAAACTCAATTGTCCAATCAATAAACTAGAGTTCGGATCATGTAACATATAATTTTTTGAGATTTGTTTCGAATCAAAATTTGCGTAACAATACTTACAACCATGTAAACAAGAATTATAGCTACCAATATCTACCATGTTTACACAATGACAGTCTCTTGCCTTCCATTCTTTAAAGAGTTTACCAGTTCTTTCAAAAGCATATTTAATACTGACGCAACAATCCTTCTCATCGCCAATACGATATTTATTTTCCATACAACTTGAAATTTTGATATTATTCTTTTCAAAAGCTTCTTTTAATTTAAGATATTCCTCATTAGAGGGTTCATGATAATCCAAATGGTTGTTTCTGACATTTTTATAATCATCCACAAAAGAGACAATTATTTTTGAAATATATCCATTCAACATTTTGCACAACTTATTAAAGGCACGAATATGATAATCTACATCATATTTAGAATTCAAAAGTATGGGATCATATCTAACACAGACATTTTCTTTTCCTAAATAGGATGATAGCTTTTTAATGCATTCAATGACTTCTCTTTTATCTGGTACTTGAGGTTCTATATCGTTAAAATATCCAGTGATAGTAACTTGTAGCTGAATAGGTACAGAAAATAGATGTATTGTATCTAACAATGGCAATGGATTCTTTGTACAAAATACAATCATATCAATATCTGATACATAGATGCGACTGACTAGTTTTGGATTAAAAGGATTTCTTACATCAAAATAGCCTTCATTCCATCGGTTCACAAACCAATCCATATAATAGGCTACAACATCTGTTCTTCCGCTTGCGTTTATAATCATAAGTTTATTAAACAAAGAAATTAAATAATAGTCAACACAAAGAAAAAAATCATCCTAAGATGACTTAAATTTCTAAATGGCGGTCCAGATGGGACTCGAACCCACGATCTCCTCCGTGACAGGGAGGCATGTTAACCACTACACCACTGGACCAATATTTAATTTTAAATGGAGCAGATGAGGGGAATTGAACCCCCGTATCAGCCTTGGCAAGGCTGTGTTCTACCATTGAACTACATCTGCATGAATGGCGGTCCAGATGGGACTCGAACCCACGATCTCCTCCGTGACAGGGAGGCATGTTAACCACTACACCACTGGACCATAATTTTCCAAAAATAAGATGGCGGAGAAGGAGAGATTTGAACTCTCGCGCCAGTTTCCCGACCTATACCCTTAGCAGGGGCACCTCTTCAGCCACTTGAGTACTTCTCCAAGAATATTTCCAGAATACTTATTTTTTAGAACAACCTGCGTTATCCGTAACGCCCGTTTATAATAACATGGATAAAAATTTATTGCAAGCAAATTTTTTAAAAAAATACAAAAAAAATTAGAGGCCAGTTTTTGACCTCTAAACTCTTACTTTCCAAACAATGTTTTATTGTCTACTTCCGCTTTGAATTTAGCCAAAGCTTCATCTAATGATAATGTAACACTATCCTTTTTACCACTTTGACGAATTGTTACTGTATTGTTTTCTTGTTCTCCATCACCAACTACGATTTGGTAAGTAACCTTCTGTAGCTGTGCCTCACGAACACGGTAACCTAATTTTTCGTTACGAGAATCTACTGTTGCACGCATTCCTAATGCTGTTAATGCATCACATACTTTATTTGCGTATTCAACATGTTTTTCGTGGTGTACTGGAATCACAACAAATTGACGTGGAGCTAACCATAATGGGAAGTGTCCACCAAAGTGTTCGATCAAGATACCAATGAAACGTTCAACTGATCCATAAACTACACGGTGTAACATAATTGGAGTTTTCTTAGTTCCATCTGCATCTACATATTTACATTCGAATCTTTCAGGCAAGTTCATATCCAACTGTACAGTACCACATTGCCATACACGACCTAAACTATCTTTAATATGGATATCCAATTTAGGTCCGTAGAACGCACCATCACCAGGGTTCACTTTATATTCTTTACCTGCATGAACACAAGCTTGTGCCAATGCTTTTTCTGAAGCATCCCAAATTTCTTCTGAACCAATATATCCACTATCTGGACGAGTTGATAATTCAATTTCATATGGTAAACCAAATACAGAATAAATACGATCTACCAATTGTAGTACTTTTTTAACTTCTTCTTCCAATTGATCAGGAGTTACAAATAAGTGCGCATCATCTTGTGTAAATGTACGTACACGGAATAATCCATTCAATGCACCACTTGCTTCGTGACGGTGTACTTGTCCTAATTCTCCTAAACGCAATGGTAAGTCTTTGTATGAGTGTAAAGTTGAGTTATATACCAACAATGCTCCTGGACAGTTCATTGGTTTGATTGCGAATTCTCGATCATCAACCATTGAAGTGTACATATTGTCTTTATAGTGATCCCAGTGTCCACTCAATTCCCACAATTCTTTTGACATCATAATTGGTGTCTTAATGAATTGGTATCCTTCTTTTGTATGTTCTTGGTACCAGTATTGTTCCAAGATGTTACGTAAAATCATTCCATCTGGCAAGAAGATAGGCATACCTGGCGCAAATTCACTAATTGTGAACAATCCCATTTCTTTTCCTAATTTCTTGTGGTCTCGTTTTTTAGCTTCTTCTAAAGCTTCTAAATGTGCTTCTAACTCTTCTTTTGTATCGAAACAAATACCATAAACACGTTGAAGCATTTTATTGTTTGCATCACCTTTCCAGTAAGCACCAGAATGTTTCAACAATTTAAAGTTTTTACACATCTTAACAGTCTCAACGTGAGGTCCACGACATAAGTCCGCAAATTCACCTTGACGATAGATTGTGATATTTCCATCTTCTAATCCATTGATCAAATCCACTTTATAAGGATCATCCTTGAACATTTCTAAAGCATCTTCTTTAGAAATTTCTTCACGAACAATTCTCTTTCCGTCTTTGGCAATCTTCTTCATTTCTTTTTCGATTTTTGCCAAATCCTCTTCTTTTAATTTTACATCCCCTAAATCCATATCATAGTAGAAACCTTCAGAAATGACAGGTCCTACCCAGAATTTAGCATTTGGATATAAACGCTTAACAGCTTGAGCCATCATATGAGCACATGAGTGGTTCAACATAGATAAATGTTCATTTTCTAATACATTCACTAATTCCATTTTACTTTCCTCCATTTTTCCATATAAAAAGCGACAGCCATCAAAGGACGTCTGTCGCACGCGGTACCACCTTTGTTTATACAATTCCTGTATACACCTCAAACCTTTTAACGCAAGAATTACGGCACACTTTTTCAAGGGCAATTCAAAGGGAGTAAATACATACATTCGCAAAGTGTTTTCACCAACCACACTCTCTCTACATTTGAATAGAATGTATTCATATCCTTATCACTATTGTTGCCTAGATTATAGACCGAAATACGAGGTGTGTCAAAAGAAAAACTCAAGAATTAATGACAATGTCCACCACACGAATGACTTTCGCCAGAATCATGTTTTGTACAAGTCACATCCGTTGTAAATTCTAGTTTTCCACTTAAATATTTCTTAACAGCCTCATCCGCATTTCCGGTTACTCCACCAAATGAATGAATCCCAAAACTAGCCAATGCAGTTTTAGCCCCTTGTCCAATACCACCACAAAGTACAATGTTTACATTTTGTTCTTTTAGAGCATTCGAAACACTAACATGTCCATGTCCTTCGACTGTAATTACTTCACTCTTAATAATTTCATTATGATCTGTTTCATAGATTTTAAATTCTGAACTATGACCAAAGTGTTGGAACACTACCCCGTCTTTATAGCTTACTGCAATTCTCATACGTAATTTACCTTCTTTCTTATCTATTATACATCAAAAGTACATCACGATAAATTAAAACGCCCTTTAAATAAGGGCGTTGATTGTCTTTGGTGGAGATGAGGAGAATCGAACTCCTGTCTAAGCAAAGTCCCACGAGACAGCGTTTACAGCTTTTTCCATCTAGTTATCCAAAAGTTTCGGATGGAAACAAAAATTCTTTTGGGTTAGCTATAGTTGATTCAAGACAAGCAGCTAGCCAATGCGTATCCCTATCTTCTTTTCTTTAACACTCAGTCTGAAATAAGAAAGCGAAATTTCAGAAAGGGGCTGCGAAGCCAAACGTAGGCAATAAAATTAAGCAGCGAAAGCCATGCTTTGGTTCATACCAAATACATTAGCAAGTTTATTTTTAGCAATTAATTTAAGTTGGTTATTACACGTATCCTTCGTGGCTGTGGCTGAATCCAAACATTTACTCATCGAATGCCTGAACATCCCCAAGGAACATCAGTATAATCTATTAATACTGATTTTTCAAGGCCTTTTGAATCTCTCTTTGCGCATCCTTCGCCTTTTGAGACTCACGCTTATCATGAAGATTTTTACCTTTCGCCAAAGCAATTTCTAACTTTGCCAAACCTTTATACAAATAAATTCTCACAGGTACAACCGTATACCCTTTAACACGCGCAGATTGCTCCAATTTTTGAATTTCCTGCTTATGCATTAAGAGTTTGCGATCACGCGTTTCATCATGATTAAATCGGTTTCCAAATTCATAAGGAGAAATATGCATACCTTTAATAAAAGCTTCCCCTTTTTGAAAACTGATATAGCTGTCCTTTAATTGAACTTTTCCTCTTCGAATACTTTTAATTTCTGTTCCCTGAAGCACTAAACCTGCTTCAAAACGATCATACAACTCATATTCATGTCTTGCCTTACGATTTTCGGCTATTGTTTTTTGATTTTGACTCATTCTAAAACCACCTCTACTCCATCACAATCTTGCATTACAGACTGGACAAATTGTTGCACCCATTCTTTTGAAAGATCATAATTCGAAGCTAAGTTATGTGTTTGTGCAAGCGAATCATTGTAATCTTCGATTGGGTAAGTCTTCCATGCATTATACCCTACATCAAACCATGTAATCAATGGAATAAATTTAGTATCTGTAAAAGAAGTCTTTTTTGTATTTGGATCATAGTTCAGTGTAAAGCTTGCCATACCACCAACCATTGTTGAATCCATATCCTGTGCACTTGTATAATTTCCTAATGAATAATACACAAGTGTATCTTGTTTCTTTCCCTTAATAACTTTTGCCGGCTCAATCACATGAGGGTGTGAACCAATCACAACTTCTGCACCAAGTTCATTTAAATAATTTGCCAAATCCTCCTGCTCTTCAGTTGGCTCTGTTTGATACTCTTCACCCCAATGCATGGAAACCAATTGTACATCACTTACTTTGCTTAAAGCTTCCATATCTTTTTTCATTTGATCCTTATCAATCAAATCCACAAGCCACGGCTTATCTTCTGGCACACTAAAACCATTCAGGCCATAGGTATATCCAAGAAATCCTACTTTGATTCCATTGATTTCTTTGACTAAAGTTCGATTTTTATCCTTTAAAGACGTATGCGAACCTGTAGTAATCACATCTGGATAATTCTTTCGAATCAAATCAATCTGTGTTAATAAGCCCTCAGCCCCTCGATCCATAGAGTGATTTGAACTTAAACTCCACCAATCAAAGCCAGCCTTATTGACGGAAGATAGAATTTCTGTAGGTCCATTAAAAGTAGGATATCCACTCAATTCATATTCTTCTCCAATACATAACGTTTCAAAGTTAATATATGCCAAATCTGCATTTTGTGTATATTTATATGTCATTTCATAATAGGAATCAAAATTATAATATCCATCTCTCTGGTATGGGTACCAATACATCGCACCATGATACAAGTTGTCACCTACGCCTACAAATGTAAATGATTTTTTATCTTCTTGTTTTTTTGTAGAAACATTCTTTACAACTTTAGTTTCTTTATTAGAATCCGGTGTAGGATGCGTTAATATAAAACCCATTAAACTAAAGTTGAATATACATAATATAATGATCCATGTCCATTTCTTTTTCATATTTTAATTTTATCAGAAAAAACTTGCATTTTCCAAAATAATTAGGTATTATTATTAAGCACTTGGGGTGTTAGCTCAGCTGGGAGAGCACCTGCCTTGCACGCAGGGGGTCATCGGTTCGATCCCGATACGCTCCACCAAGTAAAAAATACGCTGTAAGCAATATTGCTTACAGCTTTTTTGTTTTATTCAATTGCTTCAAAAATTCCAGACTTTTGATAAAGAACCCATTTACCAATATTTACACAATGATCACAGATTCTCTCTAAGTACTTACCGACAAGTAATACATCCACTAGAGTACCTGTATCATGTTCTTTTTTAGCTAATAAATCAACATAGACCTCTTTAGCCTTTTCATATTGCACATCCGCTTGATCATCCATTTTGATCACTTGATTCGCTGCTTTTTCATCCTTTTGAATAAAGGCTTCAATCGCAAGAGTCACCATTTCCTTGGCAATCGTAAATTGTTGTTTAATACAATCATCCACGACTAAATCTTCCATATTCAAAGCACAAATAAGTTCTGAAACTTCTTTTTCCTGATCCATGATACGAGTTAAATCACGAATTGTATTTGTAGCTACAGTAATACGTCTTAAGTCTTTGGCAACCGGATGTTGAAGAAGAAGGATCTTCATACAAATTTGTTCAGCTTCTCTTCCTTGTTCACTCACTTCTTCATGCATTTGCGAAACGTCCTGAACTAAAGTTTTGTTTCCATCTAAAATAGCGTGTTTGCAAAACCATAATCCTTTTAAACAGTCTTGAGACATTTGTGTCATAGTCAGTTCTAACTGTCTTGTTTGTTTTAAAAACTTTGTAGGTAAAACCATTATCCAAACCTCCCTGTAATATAGTCTTCTGTTTTCTTTTCTTTTGGCGTAGAGAACAATGTTTCTGTATCACTATACTCAATTAAATCGCCCAATAAGAAGAAGGCTGTTTTATCACTAATACGCATAGCTTGCTGCATATTGTGCGTAACAATAACGATCGTATAATCTTTTTTCAACTCTAAAGTCAATTCTTCAATCTTACTTGTTGAAATTGGATCTAGTGCACTTGTTGGTTCATCCATCAACAAGACTTCTGGCTGCATAGCCAAGGCTCTTGCGATACATAAACGTTGTTGTTGTCCACCAGACATTCCCAATGCAGATTTATGCAAACGATCTTTTACTTCATCCCAAATGGCAGCTTGCTTTAAGCTTCTTTCAACAATTTCATCCAATTCACTTTTCTTTTTGATTCCAAAAATTCTTGGACCATACGCAATATTATCATAAATACTTTTTGGGAATGGATTAGGCTGTTGAAATACCATTCCAACTCTACGTCTTAATTCGATCGCATCCATATTTTTGTAGATATCTGTTCCGTCTAGACAGATATCACCTGTGATTTTGGCACTTTCCACCAAGTCATTCATACGATTCAATGTTTTTAAAAATGTTGATTTACCACATCCACTAGGACCGATGAATGCTGTAATTTCTTTCTCTTTGATATCCAAATTTATATTTTTTAAAGCATGAAAATCACCATAATATAAATTTAGATCATTTACTGTAAATTTATTATTCATACTTAACCTTTCTATTTTTCTAATCCTGCTTGCTTTTTAGAAATATGTCTTGACCAGACATTGGCTCCAATACTAAACGCAAGTACTAAGATCATCAACACTGCACTCGATAAGTTAGCCAATGCTCGATCTTGTCCATTGGTTTGTAAGTTCCAAATCTGAATGGATAATGTTTCAGCTGGTCTTAAAACATTAATCGGTGATGTTGGAGACGTAAAACTAAAGTTGTTCCAACGCAAATCACTTCCTGAACCCGTTGTATAAAGTAATACGGCAGCTTCACCAAAGCCACGACCAGCCGCTAAAATGACTCCAGTCATAATACGAGATAGGCATGCGGGCAAAAGTACATGGAATATAGTTTGCCACTTTGTTGCTCCAAGTCCCATACTTCCGTGATAATACCCTTCTGGTAAACCTTTTATCGCATCTTCTGTGGTGGTTGTGATCAAAGGTAAACTTAAAATGGAAATAGACAAGGCACCAGCTAATAAACTTTTGGATAATCCAATGACAACTAAGAAAATCAAATATCCAAATAGACCTACAACAATACTTGGTAAAGAAGACAATGTTTCAATACAAGTTCTTAAAAAGCGTGTTACAAGACCTGGTTTTGCGTACATTGCCAAATAAATACCGGCTAAAACTCCAATTGGAACGGAAACCAACAAAGAAATAAACACTAAGTAAATGGTATTGAAAACTTGGTTTCCAATACTTCCTGATCTGGTAAAACCAAACATTTCTGGTTTTGCTCCTAATAAGCCACCAATAATCACTTTTCCGGCAAAGCCTACAAGAAGTAGAAAGAAGAATAAGGCGATACCATAGAAGACGATTGTCATGAATTGATCAATCATTTTTGCTCTTTTAATTCTAGAATCCATCTCTATTCTCCTTTCGGTTTTGAAAACTTATGAATAATGGTAATAAACAATAACGAAATCAAGAACAATAATAAAGCCATTGTCCATAGGGCTGCCTTCATTTCTCCACCTTCCATTGCATTTCCCATTTGAGCTGCAATTTCAGTTGTTAATGTTTTTGAAGTTGAAAAGATACTCGTTGGTAAAGCTGTTGTTTGACCAATAACCATCGCAACAGCCAATGCTTCACCAAACGCTCTTGCCAGTCCTAATACAATTCCTGAAATTACACCAGGTAATGCAGCAGGAATTACGACACGATATATCGTTTGCCAACGTGTTGAGCCAAGTCCATAAGCTGCCATTCGTGTTTCTTTTGAAACAGCACGAATTGCATCGCTGGCAACACTGGTAATAGATGGGAATATCATAATGGATAAAACTAGACTTGCAGCAAGTATAGAATGTCCTACCTGCAAATCAAATACTTTTTTTAAGAACGGAATCAATACCGTTAATCCAACCCATCCATAGACAACGCTAGGAATTCCGGCAAAAATTTCTACCATAGGACGATAGAATTTTTCACCAAACTTAGGTGAGATTTCTGTCATAAAAACAGATGATCCTAACGCAAATGGCGTGGCAATCAATAAGGCCAAGCCACAAACACATAGTGATCCAACAATGAAGATCAATGCACCTACATGTCCTTTGGAACTGGCATTATCCATGGGTGCAAAGTTTGCACTGCCAAGAAACTCTCCTAGAGTATGATGAAATTTTAAAAATGTATCCGAACCTTTATAAATTAGAAAGGCTCCAATTAACAGAGTTACAAATATCACAAACAGACCGCCTATTGTTACAAGAATCTGCCAGAAATATTCTTTACAAAACATGCTTTTACGACTCATCAAATTCCTCCCAACTAAATGAATAACGGACATATATTTCAATGTCCGTTAAAGAACTAGTAATTAGTGATCTGTTTTTTCCATTTTACTAGAAACACCATAGCCTAATGATTCCATTTTCTTACCGAATTTTTCGCCCATGATGTAATCTAAGAATGCCTTTGTTGCTTTGTCTGGTTCTCCATTTGTATACATGTGTTCAAATGTCCAAACTTTGTAGTCACCACTGTAAGTATTTTCCAATGTTGGTTCAACGCCATCAATTGCGATTGTATCCACATCTTTATTGTCTACTAAGTAAGATAATGCTACATAACCGATTGCACCTTTTGTATCTGTTACATTTTGTAACAATACACCTGAATCATCTGTTTCCATTGAAGCGTTGCTTGCTTCTTCATTTCCATCTAATGCATATTTTTGGAATGTAGCTCTTGTTCCTGATGAAGTTGGACGAGTTACTAAGACGATGTCTTCATCTGGCCCACCAACATCTTTCCAGTTTGTTGTTTTTCCTGTGAAGATGTCAATTAATTGTTGTTTTGTTAAATCTTTAACACCAACATCTTTATTTACGATTGGAGCCATTGTTACAACACAGACCTGGTGATCTACTAAATCTTTAGCTTGATCCTTATCTAATTTTTCTTCAGCTGCAACATCTGAGTTTCCTAATGTAACTGTTTTGTCAGCTACCTGTTTTAAACCTTCTCCTGAACCACCCGCATCAACTGTAATAGAAACATCTGGGTTTTCGTTTGAGAATTGTTCAGCTGCAACATCAACCAATGGTTTCAATGCACTTGAACCTGCGGCTGTAATTGTTCCACTTAAACTTTCACTTTTTGACTCGCTGTCATCTGATGCAGTACTACCTGAACTACATCCTACCATAGCTGCAGATAATCCTACGATCATCGCACCTTTTAAAAACTTATTCATATTTTCCTTGTCCTCTTTTCTTTTGACACACATATCATAATGCATGTTTGTTAAACAAAAAGAATGGTTCTGTTAAGGTTTTGTTAAATGATTTGTTTCGGTTTTGAGCACACTTGAATTCATTTTATGAACAAATTTGTTGAAATTAAATGTAAATAAATGTATAATCATGAAACATATAGAAAGGAAAGGTGGAAACATTTTCACCGAGGTAACAAAATGACACGTGTATATAACTTTAGTGCCGGTCCCGCATGCTTACCAGAATGGGTCTTAACCAAAGCTGCGAACGAAATGTTAGATGCTCATAATAGTGGAATGAGCGTTATGGAGATGTCCCACCGTTCCAGTGAATTCCAGGATATTATAGATACTTGTAAAGCAAGATTAAAAAGATTGATGAACATCCCTGATGAATATGAAATTTTATTCTTACAAGGAGGTGCTTCTTTACAATTCACTATGATTCCTTTAAATCTAGAAAAACATAACGTAGATTTGATCAATACCGGTCAATGGACAAAGAAAGCTTTAAAAGAACATGAAAAATTGGGAAAGGTAAATGTTGTCGCATCCAGTGCAGAGGATAACTTTACTTATATTCCAAAAATCAGACAAGAAGATTTAAGTGAAGATTCTGATTATGTATATATTTGCGAGAACAACACAATCTATGGAACTAAATATAAAGAGCTTCCTCCACATGAAGGAAAGTTATTAGTTGCAGATTTATCAAGTTGTATTTTAAGTGAAAGAACAGATGTTTCTAAATATGATTTAATTTTTGCCGGTGCCCAAAAGAATATGGGGCCTGCTGGTTTAACTGTCGTTATTATTAAAAAAGATTTGATTGGTTTGGCTGATGAAAAAACACCAAGCATGTTAAATTACAAGACATATGCGGACAATGATTCTATGTTTAATACGCCTCCTACTTATGCCATCTATATTTGTGGTTTGGTGCTTGAATGGTTAGAAACACAAATTGGTGGATTGGAAAATATGGAAAAGATCAATCGTCAAAAAGCTAAATTACTATATGACTATATCGATGCTTCCAAACTATATTCAAATCCTGTAGCAAAGGAAGATCGTTCTTATACAAATGTTCCTTTTGTGACGGGTGACAAAGATTTAGACGCTAAATTTGTTAAGGAAGCAAAAGAAGCAGGAATTGTGAATATTAAAGGTCATAGAACGGTTGGAGGTATGCGTGCAAGTATTTATAATGCCATGCCTCTTGAAGGTGTAGAAGCCCTAATTGCATTTATGAAGAAATTTGAAGAGGAGAATTATAATGCCTAAAATAAAACTCTATAACAATATTGCGCAAATTGGTTTAGATCAGTTTACGCCAGATTATGAAGTAAACGAAAACATGGAAGATGAAGATGCCATTTTAGTTCGTAGTGCCAATCTTCACGATATTGAATATAGCAACAATTTAAAAGCCATCGCTCGTGCAGGTGCTGGTGTCAACAACATTGATATTGATACTTGTACTAAAAAAGGAATTGCCGTATTCAATACTCCAGGTGCAAATAGTAATGCCGTAAAAGAACTTGTATTTGCGGGTATGTTACTAGCAAGTCGTGATATTTATCATGGTATTGAATGGATTCAAACGCAAAAAGAAAATGAGAACATCGTAAAAGATGTAGAAAAACAAAAAAAGAAATATGCTGGACATGAATTAACCGGTAAATCATTAGGAGTCATTGGTTGTGGTGCCATTGGTATCCAAGTTGCCAATCTAGCCTTACGCTTTGGTATGAAAGTTTATGGATATGATCCATACATGTCAGTTGATGCTGCATGGAACTTATCTCGTTATGTAAATCATGTCACAAATATTGATGATTTATATCGTCAATGTGATTTCATTACGATTCATGTGCCTTTAAATGATGCTACTAAAAATTTCATCAATAAAGATAGTTTTGACAAGATGAAAGATGGCGTCAAATTACTAAACTTTGCCCGTGGCGGCCTAGTAGATGAGGATGCACTATTAGATGCATTGGATGCAAATAAAGTAGCTGCCTATGTAACTGATTTTCCTAGTTTAAAAGTCATTCAAAATGATAAAGTTATCGCCATCCCTCATTTAGGTGCTTCAACCGAAGAAAGTGAAGAAAACTGTGCTGTAAAAGCTGCACAAGAATTGATGGATTATTTAGCTTATGGAAATATTTCAAATTCTGTCAATTTACCAAATGCGAAGATGGATATGAATTCTCCTTTTAGAATTACTTGTATTCATGAAAATAAGCCTAAAATGATTTCTCAAATCACAGATATTTTAAAGGATGCCAATATCGAAAACTTGATGAATAAATCAAAGAAAGATATTGCGTACACAATTATTGATTTAGATTCAGAAGTCGATACAACACCAATCGAAAAAATCAATGGTATGATTAGAGTATCTACTTATAAGAAATAGGATGGGATGGTACTATGATTGATGCACATACACATTTAGAAAATGGTGATTTAAGCATTGAATATGTTCATAAGTTTATTGATGCTGCCAAAGAAAAAGGGATTACTCATCTTCAAATATTAGATCACACACATAGATTCTTTGAATTTAAAGACTGTTATAAAAGAGTTTGTGAAGTATCTAAATTACAAGAAGAGTGGTTTTTAAAGAAACAAAAAAACTCCATAGATGATTATTTAAAATTAATTGAAGCATTAAAAAAAGAAACTTTTGACATCGATGTACGTTTTGGCCTTGAAGTTTGTTATACGCCTGAAACAGAAAGTCTATTATCCTCCATCCTTAAAAACTACCATTTCGACTTTCTAGTAGGCAGTGTACATTCTGTAAATGGATATCTATATGATATGGACGCCTTTTCTAAAGAATTGCTTTGGGACAAAAATGATCCTTCTGATATTTATCAATCCTATTATGACTCTATTGAAAAACTGATCCAATCCAATCTCTTTGATCAAGTTGGTCATCCAGATGTAATTAAGATGTATTCAATTGATCCAGGCTACGATTTACATCCTACCTACCATAAGATTGCTGGTTTGGCAAAACAATACAACATCAAAATGGAAGACAACACTAAAGCTCATTACTCATATCATCATCCAGATGTTGGTTTAAATGATGATTTCAGAAATATCCTAAAAGAAAACAATGTCCAAATCGTTACTGCAAGCGATGCTCATTATCCAAGTGATGTAGGACGATGCTTTGAACTATTAGATCCTAGATTAGCCTAGGATCTTTTCTTGTGCAAAGAAAAAGACAGAAGTTAATCTGTCTGAGTCTCTTTATTCACTAAGAATACACTTAAACTTACTAGTAACAATGCAATTAAACTTGATAGCTGGAATGCCTGATTCGATTCATGTAAAACTACACTTGATAAAATCACTCCAATGATTGGTGTTACACACATATAGACACCAATCTTGCTGACAGGATTTACAGATAATAACAATCCCCAAATCGTATAAGCAATAGCGGATACAAGAGCTAGATGAATCAATACAAGAAGGCCTAGATTAAATCCAAATGTAATGTGTCCTCCCATTAAACAACCTATTACAGCTAATAAAATACCTCCTAAAGAGAATTGATATCCACTTAGTAATACGGCGTTTTGATTTTGTGTAAACTTCTTAATAAAAGCAGCGGATATAGATCCGCATAATTGTGACATCAACACAAATCCTTCACCTATAAACGAAAACCTAGCACTAGCTCCACTAATATTCATAAACAGAATACCCAAGAATCCGATAAAACAGCCTAAAGCTTTTCGTACTGTTATTTTTTCATAATGAAATATTAAACTAGCTACTAATAAAGATATAAAAGCGCTAGTTCCTGAAATAATTGAACCATTTACGCCTGATGTATGTGAAAGTCCAATATAATAGAAAAAATATTGTCCAGCCGTTTGAAAGAGAGCTAGTGTACATATGCCTTGAATATTTTCTTTTTTTGCCACTAATACTTTTTTCTGTAAGAAAGAACCAAATAGTATGACTAAAAGGCCTGCTAGTGTAAAGCGAATGCCAGCAAACATCAATATACTTGGTACGCCTTCAATGTTGAATAACTTATATCCCCATTTAATAAAGGGTGCAGCACTTCCCCATAGTATACAACATAACATGGCTAGTAAAAACACATGCAATGGCTTTTTAAAAAATTCCCTGTTCTCCATATCCAATAAAAACTTATCCTTCCTTTTTTTCCTCTAATTCCATCCAACGATTGGTTAAATTTTCAAGTTCTTCTTCTTTTTGTGTTCTTAAATCACTTAATTCTTTTAATTTCGCGAAATCACTTTGGCATTCATTCATCTGATGATCTAAATCTTCCATTTCCGTTTCTAATAATTCCATTTTTTCTGGCAATTGTTCTAGCTCTTTTTTCTCCATATAAGATAATAAAGACCTCTTCTTCTTTTCAATCGGCTTTTGAACAACAACCTTCTTATTCTCATCTTTTGATTTCACTAAATAATCACTATATCCACCACTATATTGTTTAAATGTTCCATCTTCTTGATGGACAAATACTTTATCCACAACACGATCCAAGAAATATCGGTCGTGACTTACGGTGATTATAGCTCCTTGAAAATTGTCTAGATAATCTTCTAAGACATCCAATGTTAAAATATCCAAATCATTGGTTGGCTCATCCAATAAAAGGATATTGGGTTCCTGCATCAAAACTCTTAATAGATAGAGTCTTCTTCTTTCTCCACCGGAAAGTCTTGATAGTGTAGTATAGTGCATATTTCTTGGAAATAAAAACCTTTCAAGCATTTGTGCTGCACTCAGTGTCATCCGATCATATTCAATAACCTTAGAAACTTCTTCAATATAATCAATAACACGCATATTTAAATCTACACCTTGATCTGCTTGTCTAAAGTATCCAATTTTAACTGTAGATCCATATTCGATTGTTCCGTAGGTTGGTTGTTTTAATCCTGCAATAACATCGAGTAATGTAGATTTTCCACAACCATTCTCCCCTATGATTCCAATGCGGTCTTGGCGTAATAATACATAATTAAAATCATGGAATAATGCTTTTTCAGGATATGTGAAACCTAAATTTGTACATTCAATTGTTTTGTTTCCTAAACGCTGCATAGCAGCATTGATTTTTAAAGACTCTTCTTGTTGTTTAAAACGTTTCTGACGCAATTCTTCAAATCTTTGAAGTCGACTATTCGATTTTGTACCACGCGCCTGTACGCCCGCTCTAACCCACTCTAATTCCTTTTTATATAGGTTCTTGTGTTTTTGTGCAGCCACCTTTTCTTGTTCGATACGCGTCTCTTTATTTTCTAAATACACTTCATAATTCCCATTATGAATATATAGATCACCTTGGTCTAATTCAATCATTTTTGTGCAGACACGATCTAAAAAATAACGATCATGTGTAACCATAAAAATTGCACTTTTAGAACGAATTAAATAGTTTTCCAGCCATTCGACCATATCATTATCCAAATGGTTTGTCGGTTCATCCAAAAGCAACAAATCACAACTAGTACATAGTGCTAACGCTAGTGCAACTCTTTTTCTTTGACCACCTGACATATTTGACATCGCACTTTGATAATCTGTAATACCAAGTTTCGTTAGAATCGATTTTAATTCAAACTCTGCTACAGGATGTTCATTTTTAGAATTAACCAATTGAATTTCATCCCATACACAATCCGTTTTAAATTCTGGATTTTGAGGTAAATAATGAATCTTAATTCCATTCTTCTTAATAATGGTTCCTGAATCATAATTTTCAATTCCTGCAAGAATCTTTAACAATGTACTTTTCCCTGTACCATTGACTCCAATCAACGCAATTTTATCTGTATCTTCGATCGTAAAACTTGCATCTTTTAAAATGCATTTTTCATTTATATTCTTTTTTAAACTTTCTGTTGAAATTAACATAACATCACCTTGTGTTATATTATATAATAAATTTCGAGGTGACACGTATGAAACTTATAAAAAACATTCAAATCTATGCACCAGAAAATCTAGGTGTAAAAGATGTATTAATTTCAGATTCTAAAATCGAAAAAATTGATGAACATATCGAATTTACTTACCCAATCGAAACAATTGATGGTACGGGATGTGTTTTAACACCAGGATTAATTGACCGACATGTTCATATTACTGGTGGTGGTGGTGAAGCTGGATTTATTTCTAGAGCTAGACCGATTGAAGTGAAAGAAATATTGGATGCAGGAATCACAACTGTTGTTGGACTATTAGGAACGGATGGTTATACGAGAAATACAAAAGAATTATTTGCGAAAGCTAAAGAATTAACACAGAAAGGTGTACATACTTATATCCTAACGGGTAGCTATGCATATCCAAGTAATACACTAACAAATTCTATGGAAGATGATATTGTGTTTATTGATAGTATTCTTGGAGTGAAACTAGCTTTAAGTGATCATAGATCGAGTCATATAACTGAAGAAGAACTTACAGGATTAGCTTCTAGAATTCGTACAGCTAGCTTAATTGCAGGAAAACAAGCTAACTTAACAATTCATATGGGTGATGAAAAACAAGCCTTAGATCTAGTTTTAAACGTCTTAGAAAAAGCAGATATTCCTGTTTCGTTATTCCAGCCTACGCATTGTTCAAGAAATACTCATTTATTTGAACAAGCCATTCAATTTACAGAAATGGGCGGTACAATTGACATCACGTGTGACGGAAATGGTAAAACATTAAATTATATCCGACAAATCAAAAATACAGAAAAAGTAACCATTTCTAGTGATGCTCAAGGATCTTGGTCTACATACAATGAAGATGGATCTGTTAAAGAGATTGGTATTACACCAATTTCCAACTTAAAGAATGAATTTATTTATATTAAAAATGAACTTGGGTATGAAAAAGCTTTACCATTCTTCACAAAGAATGTTGCGAATGTATTAGGATTCAAATCTATTGGACAAATCAAAGAAGGATTTGATTGTGATCTTGTCATTTGGAAGGAGGATGAAATTCAAAAAGTCATCACAAAAAAATAGGCACTGATTCAAAAATCAGTGCCTTTATTCATTAAATGAATTACTTAACGAATTGTACAATTGCCATTGGAGCTGCATCTCCACGACGGATACGTGTTTTAACTACACGAGTGTATCCACCATTACGATCTGCATATGCTGGTCCAATTTCATTGAATAATTTTTGAAGAGCTGTTGTTCCCTCTTCATCTACTTCTACATTACGAACATAAGCGGCTGCTTGTCTACGTGCATGTAAATCTCCACGTTTTGCTAATGTAACTAATGAGTCCATTACAGCGCTTAATTCTTTTGCTTTCATTTCTGTTGTTTCGATTTGTCCGTTTTCAATCAAAGATGTTGCCATGTTACGCAACAATGCTTTACGATGATCGGCTTTACGTCCCAATTTACGATTCCACATGGTATTTCCTCCTATCCGTTATTTTGTTTAAAAGACAATCCTAATTCTTTAATTTTGTCTTTAACTTCTTGTAATGATTTCTTTCCTAAATTACGAACGTGAATCATTTCCTCTTCTGTTTTTTGAGTTAATTCATCCACTGTCGCAATACCAGCACGTTTTAAACAGTTATAAGAACGAACTGATAATTCTAAGTCTTCAATCATTTTGTGAGTAGTGTGTGCTACAGGTTCTTCTGAAACTTCAACTTCTTTTTCTTTCACTTCAAGACTAGCTTCATCAACTGATGCTAAAATTGATAAGTGATCACGTAAGATTTTACCTGCTACAGCTAATGCTTCGCTTGGTTTAATTGTTTCGTCTGTAGTAATTTCTAACTCTAATGAATCATACATACTTCCATCTTCACCTTTAATTGGTGTTGATACATAGCTAACATTTTTAACTGGTGAATATAGAGAGTCTGTATAAATAATACCAAGAGGTTGTCCTTCATTTTGATACATTCTTTTATTTACATCAGAACGTACGAATCCACGGCCTAAACGAGCCTGAAGTTCCATATGCATAGAACCTCCTTCAGACAAAGTACAAATTGGTAAATCTTTGTTTAATACAGTAACTCCTGTTGGACATTCGATATCACCAGCTACGACTGTTTTTGGTCCTTCCTGGTCGATACGAAGTGTATAAACTTCATTGTCATGAATATCAATATCTAAAATCAATTGTTTCAAATTTAAAATAATTGAAGCAACATCTTCTTTTACACCTTTAATACCTGTAAATTCGTGGTATACGCCGTCAATACGAATACTGAAGATTGCACCTCCAGGAATTGAAGATAATAATACACGGCGAAGTGCATTACCTAATGGTGTACCATAACGATATTCTAATGGTTCTAATAAGAATTTACCTACATTTGTTGTTTCTTCGATAGTCGAAATTGTATACTTTGTGCTCATTTGGACACCTCCTTAGTATGGTGACTATCCACGAGGTCGTTTTGGTGGACGACATCCGTTGTGTGGAATTGGTGTTACATCATTGATCATTGTAATTTCTAAACCAGCTACCTGTAATGCTCTAACAGCTGCTTCACGTCCAGGTCCAGGTCCTTTTACATCTACGGATACTGTCTTCATTCCGTGATCCATTGCTGCTTTTCCAGCTGCTTCTCCTGCTAACTGTGCTGCATATGGTGTTGATTTACGACTTCCCTTAAATCCTAATGCTCCTGCACTGCTCCATGCTACTGCATTTCCATTTTCGTCTGTGATTGTTACGATTGTATTATTGAAAGTCGAGTGAATGTGTGCACATCCTCGCGCAATATTCTTTTTAA
>NZ_QSPK01000172.1:290-543 GCF_003436425.1 Eubacterium sp. TM05-53 | reverse complement strand
GAATAGAATAATGACAGAACTTACACTTTGTGTTAAATTATGCTTGTGATAGTTATTACCGAAAATTTAATAATTTTTAAAAAGTGGGAATAGGAGAGAATGTTATGCAACTTATTGTTAGAAAAAAATATTTAGATGAGTTGATTGAATTATATGGTACACCCGATATAAAGGTTATTACTGGAATCCGGCGTAGTGGGAAATCAGTATTACTTCAGGAATTTATCACATATTTAAAATCATTAAATGAACA
>NZ_QSPK01000172.1:0-280 GCF_003436425.1 Eubacterium sp. TM05-53 | reverse complement strand
ACATATTTAAAATCATTAAATGAACAAATCAATATTGTGATGATTAATCTTCAAGAGTTGGAATTTGATCATTTGTTAGAATATCATGCCTTGCATAAATATATTATGAATCAATACAAAGAAGAAATGACAAATGTACTGCTAATTGATGAGGTACAGATGTGCCCTCAATTTGAACTTGCAATTAATAGCATTTATGCAAAAGGAATCTATGATATTTATATTACAGGTTCTAATGCGTTTTTACTCAGCTCAGATTTGGCAACACTGTTTACTGGAA
>NZ_QSPK01000171.1:351-556 GCF_003436425.1 Eubacterium sp. TM05-53 | reverse complement strand
ATCCTCATTTAATTAAGAGTGGTTTTGCCAACTCTGGTAAACAAATGCTTCGTTGTAAATCATGCGGAAAACGTTTTGTTGTAGACCGCGGTCAGCTTACTTTTTATTCGCACCAAGACCAATCCAAATGGAATGAGCTTATCATGGATACATTGAATGGTGTATCTCTTAAAGAAACGGCTGCTAAAATCAATGTAAACGAACG
>NZ_QSPK01000171.1:0-341 GCF_003436425.1 Eubacterium sp. TM05-53 | reverse complement strand
CAATGTAAACGAACGCAATGTTTTTAATATGCGTCATAAATTATTGGTTAGTCTAGGAACTGAGGAACGTCCCATACACAGTGGGAAATGAAGTTGAAATGGATGAAAAGTATACTCCATACAATCATAAAGGAACTAAGATTGATGGAGTAGAACCTAAACATCGTGGAACACCTGCTACAAAAAGAGGATTATCTAATCAGCAGGTGTGTATCATCACTGCAATTCAGAGATTCGGTCATACAATTGCTAGAACATTAAATTATGGCAAGCCATCCTCAATAGATCTATTAAGATTTGGTGAATGTCTTGAATCAAAATCTTTTGTAATGCTAGATGGT
>NZ_QSPK01000170.1 GCF_003436425.1 Eubacterium sp. TM05-53 | reverse complement strand
TATATTGACATTATTTATGTCCACTTATTGAATGGGGTTATCAGATGGGTACTCACAATTGTTTTTGCGTTTCTAAATTAATTCAACAAACAAAAAATCGCATTTTTCAGACGACTATAACATTACATATAGCTACGATTCTGAAAAATAGAAAATATCTTTTTCTTGTTAATTCAGCATGTAGAATTCCCTATATTAGCCAAAAATGAAATTTTATTGATTTTGGCTAATATAATCTTTATAAGTGAATGATTTAACTCGGCATGCCGAGTTAAAATTTATATAACCTGAATTATTCATGAAAATATATCATACATCATCTAATAAATAAATTCACAGTTGAAATTTTACAACGATAACAAATTTGATATTTGGTTATGACAAATACAGCTATTAGAAAAACAACCGGCAATCGTGTAGACTGCCTGTCATTTAAAATAATTCATTAGAAATTTTTATTTATTCGAACTCGGAAAAGAAAGTTATAACGTAAACGTTATTGTTTACTATATATACGCAAATTACACTATTTATATCCTTAACTTTGCAGAATTTGTATAACTAAAAAATAAAAGAAGCATTAGTAGCTAAATT
>NZ_QSPK01000017.1:38444-38689 GCF_003436425.1 Eubacterium sp. TM05-53 | reverse complement strand
ACAATGTGTCTATGAGGGCAGTCAAGACAAAAAGAGGTAGCCTTGGCTGCAAGCTGTTTGGCATATTTAACACCACATGCATTACAAAATCTAGAATGACAAGAATGTGGAATAATATTCCAGTTGTCACAATCCGTACATTCAAACTGATCAAAACCAAGATAGCATGTATGGCAAAGAAGAGAACGTTCTACATTGTCTAAAATACAAGGACGAGCTTTACCAGAAGCATCTAGTTTTCGAAT
>NZ_QSPK01000017.1:0-38434 GCF_003436425.1 Eubacterium sp. TM05-53 | reverse complement strand
TTCTAAGTTCTTCAGGAATAGTAAAGACAATGTGTCTATGAGGGCAGTCAAGACAAAAAGAGGTAGCCTTGGCTGCAAGCTGTTTGGCATATTTAACACCACATGCATTACAAAATCTAGAATGACAAGAATGTGGAATAATATTCCAGTTGTCACAATCCGTACATTCAAACTGATCAAAACCAAGATAGCATGTATGGCAAAGAAGAGAACGTTCTACATTGTCTAAAATACAAGGACGAGCTTTACCAGAAGCATCTAGTTTTCGAATATAGTCAATATTATCGAAGAAGATATTTTTGATAGGGTGATTGAAATCGAAATTTCGAACATCACAATCTAAAAGAGATAGAGCTTCAACTGGAATGTTTGAATGATAAGTTGTGTCCATAATTGAAGTATAGAATTAAATAGAGATGTAAACAAGACTTGGCAAATGAAAAGCGCCCATACAAATCATTTTATATGATTTGATGGGCTTTTTTTATGCCTGTCTTTGGATTTAGTCTAGAAATTTGTTGATAAATGGGATATAATATGAAAGTGTATCCTTTTGTCTGTATACATGAAAGAAATGAGGTAAATAACATGAACGAAAAGACATTCAATGATGTAGTAAATCACATGAAAACCTCTGGATTTGTTTACCAAGGTTCAGAAATTTATGGTGGTTTGGCAAATACTTGGGATTTTGGTCCTTTAGGCATTGAATTAAAGAACAATATTAAAAATGCATGGTGGAAACGTTTCATCCAGGAAAGTGAACACAATGTAGGTTTGCAGAGTGCAATCTTAATGAACCCTAATGTATGGGTTGCCAGTGGTCACGTTGGAGGATTCAGTGATCCATTAATGGATTGTAAAGAATGTAAGAGCCGTTTCAGAGCGGATCAATTGATAGAAGAAGCGAGCAATCACACAGTAAACTGTGGTGGTATGTCCAATGAAGATATGGAAAAATATATCGCTGAACATGAAATCACATGTCCAAAATGTGGTGCTAAAAACTTCACAAACATTCGTCAATTTAACTTGATGTTCAAAACATTCCAAGGTGTATTAGAAGATGCGAAAAGTACAATCTACTTGCGTCCAGAAACAGCACAAGGTATCTTTGTCAACTTTAAAAACGTACAAAGAACAATGCGTAAAAAATTACCATTCGGTATTGGACAGATTGGTAAGAGTTTCCGTAACGAAATCACACCAGGAAACTTCATTTTCCGTACACGTGAATTCGAACAGATGGAATTGGAATTCTTCTGTAAACCAGGTACAGATTTAGATTGGTTTGAATACTATTGTAAAAACTGTGTTCAATTCTTAAAAGACTTAGGTATCAACGAAGAAAACGTTCGTTTACGTGCACATGATCCTGAAGAATTAGCACACTACTCAAATGGTACAAGTGATATCGAATACCACTTCTCTGAACCTATCGGATGGGGTGAATTATGGGGTATCGCCGACCGTACTGACTTTGACTTAAAAGCACACCAGACAACTTCTAAACAAAACTTAGAATACTTTGATCAAGAAGCTAACGAAAAATACATTCCATACGTTATCGAACCAAGTGTCGGTGTTGAACGTTTGATGTTGGCAGTGATGTGTGAAGCTTACCAAGAAGAACAATTGGAAAATGATTCTCGTGTCGTTTTAAAATTACACCCAGCATTAGCTCCATATAAAGTAGCTGTACTTCCACTAAGTAAGAAATTATCGGATCAAGGTGATGAAGTATTCGCTAAATTAGCTAAACACTTTAGCGTAACCTATGATGATGCACAAAGCATTGGTAAACGTTACCGTCGTCAAGATGCGATTGGTACACCATTCTGTGTAACCGTTGACTTTGAAACAGCTAACGATGGATGTGTAACTGTCAGAGATCGTGATACTATGCAACAAGAACGTATCGCTTTAGATGACCTTGTTTCATATATTGAAAAAAGAATTGAATTTTAATGAGCTGGATATCAGAAGAGGATATAAAGGCCATTCGTCAGCAGGCCGATATTGTTGATGTGATGTCCCGTTATATCACATTAGAAAAACAAGGCAAAAATTATAAAGCCATTTGTCCATTTCATGATGATCACGATCCAAGTTTATCGATTTCAACCGATAAACAAATATTTAAATGTTTCGTATGTGGTACAGGAGGAAATGTCTTCACATTCGTTCAAAAGATTGAAAACATTTCCTTTCTAGAAGCCGTTTGTAAGGTTGCTGAACTGATACATTATCCACTACATTTGGATAAGTCTCAGTTTCAACCTAAGGTTGATCAAAATCAGCCTTTATATGACTGCATTCAATCGTATATTCGCTTTTTAACATTTGAGTTAGAGAGTGAAAATGGCGAAAGTGTAAAAAGGTATTTAAGTCAAAGAAAAATAAATGAAGATATTATAAAAAGATTTGAGATTGGGTATGCACCTGAATCGAGTCGTAGTGTGAAGTATCTCAAGGCAAAAGGTTTTAACGAACAAATACTAACAGATACAGGTTTAATTCGTACTCACGATCTAAATACCTATGCCGTATTCGACAATCGATTGATGATTCCCATTCATGATGAAAATGGAAATCCCGTTGGATTTACGGCCAGGCGCCTAAATGAAGATAAGGATGTAGCCAAATATATCAATACTTCTGAAACAAAGATCTATCACAAGGGCAATTTGATTTTTAATTATCATAGAGCCAAAGAATTTGCGAAAAAGAACAAGCGATGCATATTAGTCGAAGGGGCTATGGATGTCATTGCCTTTGAAAAAGCTGATATTCATGAAAGTATTGCCTGTTTAGGAACGGCTTGTACAAAAGAACAAATGACGTTATTAAAACGCTTAAACGTTCCTTTGGTTGTCTGTTACGATGGGGATAAAGCTGGTAAAGCAGCAACCTATAAGTTTGGAAAGTTAGCCGTCGATTACGGATTGAACTTTTCCATAGTAAAAAATACAACCGGTAAAGATCCCGATGAAATCTTTAATGAACTCGGAAAAGATGAACTCTATTTATCCGTTCATAAAACTGTTTCATTTGTAGAATTTTTATTGGATTATTTACCGAACCAATATGATTTAGATAATTACGAGGATAAGAAAAAATTCACATCGGAAATGCAGTCTTTCATTGAAAGAACATGTACCGACTTTGAAAAGGCCGATTATTATTCTCGTATCAAAGATTTGACCGGATTTGATTTATCACATCAAAATCAAAATATTCCGGTATCCAAAAAAGAATCTAGAAATAAACCGGCTGTGGTTCGAAATATAGAGCCATTAAAAAATGGAAGAACACTTGCCGAACACGGTGTTTTATGGATGATTCTAAACAGTAAACTTGCGGCCGATCAATTCAAAGATCAGATTGGTTTTTTCCAAGATCCAGTCTGCGAAGAATTGTCATTATATTGTTACGACATGTATCGAAATATGGACCACATCGATTTTGATGTACTCATGAGCTACATTGAAAAAGAAGATGTCCGTAATTTGTTAGTAAGCCTAATGGAAAATCCATTTCATGTTGATGGATATAATGAAGACTTCTTTAACGATAGTTTAATGAAGATCAAAGAATGTACTTTACAAGCCCAAATTGACAATCTCAATGATCAGATCAAGAATGTGCAAGATCCGATGTTAAAGATTTCCTTGGCTAGTAAAAAACAGGAATTAATTATTCAACGAAATGAAATCTTACATCGAAAGGAAGGATGAAAGTATGGCAAATGAAAAATTAAAGTTTACAAGCTTAGAAGAGGCAAAAGAATTCTTACTAAAGAGTAAAGAAGAAAATGCCGATGTTTCCCAAAAACAATTCTTAGATGCGGTAAGTGCTTTAAATTTAGATGATGATACAATGGACGATCTATATAACTGGATCGACGAAAACTTAATCGAATTTATCGATGGGGAAGAATTAGATGAGGATGAAGTCTTAGACGATGATCTAAGTGATGAGGATTTAGACGAAGAAGATTCAATTGCGGAAGAAATTTCTCAATTGGAAAAAACATTCGCCAATGCATCTCATGCCAAAATCAATGACCCTGTTAAAATGTATCTAAAAGAAATTGGTCAAATCCCATTGTTGGATCCAAAAGAAGAGCCCATCATTGCGCGTCAGATCCAAGAAGGAGAAGAAGCCAAAGAAGCGATGAAAAACCCAGATTTAAGTGATGAAGAGAAAAAGAAACTCGCAAAAGTCATTGCGGATGGTGAACAAGCCAAACAAACATTGATTTCTTCAAACCTTCGTTTGGTTGTTTCTATCGCTAAAAAATATGTAGGACGTGGCATGTTGTTCTTGGATTTGATTCAAGAAGGAAACTGTGGTCTAATCAAAGCCGTTGAAAAATTTGACTACACAAAAGGATTCAAATTCTCAACTTATGCGACATGGTGGATTCGTCAATCGATCACTCGTGCGATTGCTGACCAGGCACGTACCATTCGTATTCCCGTACACATGGTTGAAACCATCAATAAACTAACACGTATTCAACGTCAATTGGTACAAGACTTAGGTCGTGACCCATTGCCAGAAGAAATTGCTGAAAAGATGGAAAACATCTCGGCTGAAAAAGTTCGTGAAATTCAGAAGATTGCCTTAGATCCAGTCAGTCTAGAAACACCAATCGGTGAAGAAGATGACTCTCACTTAGGTGACTTCATTGAAGATAAAGATACATTATCTCCAGATGATTACACAAACAATCAATTATTAAAAGATGAAATCAATGCCGTTCTACAAGGACTTACAGAACGTGAAGAAAAAGTATTGCGTTTGCGTTTTGGCTTGTTAGATGGAAGAACACGTACACTTGAAGAAGTTGGTAAAGAATTCAACGTAACACGTGAACGTATTCGTCAGATCGAAGCGAAGGCATTACGTAAATTGAAAAATCCAAATCGCTGCAAGCGTTTAAGAGATTTCGTAAAATAATGATACCTTGTTCGAATCGAATTCAAGAAATATTAGAATGGGTGAATGGAGAGTGCATTGCGGACATTGGCTGTGATCATGCCTACGTTGTTTGCAACGCCATCCTGAATCATCAATCTAAAAAGGGTTATGCCTGTGATGTAGCCCAAGGCCCATTAAATAATGCCAAGAAAACAATCGTTGATAATCACTTATCCGATTTAGTATCTTGTCGATTATTAGATGGCATTCAAGGTTTAGAAAGCGATGTAGACCAAATCATTATTTGTGGCATGGGAGGAAAACTGATTATCGATATCCTATCAAAAGGAAATTTGTATCCTGGTTTACGCCTTTTATTATCCAGTCATAAAGATGATTATGCCTTAAGAGAGTATTTACACGAACATCACATTCATATCGTACGCGAAAAAATGATCTATGATCATGGACACTACTATCCAATTCTAGATTGTGTTTGTGCAGATACGAAACAAGAAGTTTCTAATTCTGAACTTTACTATGGTGTAAATATGCAGATGGATGAAACGTATGCATCGTATTTAGATTTTGAAGAGAATAAATACAAAAATATTTTATCCAAAGTCAATAAACCTGAATTTCTTGAAAAAATTGAATATATAAAAGAAATCCGTACTCAGAGAATGTCCTGAATACGGATTTTTGGTTTTTCAATATCCAAAGATAAATAATCCTTTACTTGATTCGTTAAATACGTTGGGGTACTTGCACCACTGGTAATCGCAATCGATGTATACATCTCAAAATCTTTCTTATCAATATCTTCAACCGTTTGAATCGAGAAGACATGTTGGATTCCTGCCTGTTTTCCAATATCTACAAGCTTTTGGGAGTTATTACTTGTAGGATCTCCCACTACGATCAAACAATCAACATCTTTTAAATCTAAGATAGCCTGTTGACGAACACGTGTGGCGTTACAGATTTCATCATGGAAGATGGCTGAAGGATATAACTTTTTGATTTTATCAAAAGTATCCTTTAATTCATAGATGGACATCGTCGTTTGATTGGTCACAAAGATTTTGGATGTACTTATATCTGGAATTTCTTTATGTGGCTCAATCAAATAGACATGTTTACTCATTGTATAAATGGATTCGGCTTCAGGATGTTTATTTTTGCCAATATAGAAAATGGTATAGCCTTCATCTAGATATTGTTTCACGATTCTTTGGGTTTGAAGTACAAACGGACAACTCGCATCCACTAAGACGAGTCCCTTTTCTTTGGCCTTTTCATAGACTTTAGGACTGACACCATGCGCGGTAAAGATGACGATACCTTCGTTGATTTCGTTTAATAATTCATAACGTGTTTTCGTCTTATCTTCAATCGTATCAATCGAATAATATTGAAGAGCCTTTTTGACGTATTGATTGTGCACAAGATTACCTAAAATAGTAATCTTTTGATTTGGATATTGAATTCGTGTTTTCTTTGCGACTTCAATGGCTTTTAAAACCCCGCCGCAATAGCCCTGAGGCTTGACTGTAATGATATTTTGTGTTTTCATATATACATTATGCCCTAATTATTTGTATTTGTAAAATGGGAAGAATTTTGGGATAATACTAAAGTAAAGGATGTGAAAAATTATGAATAATTGTATTCAAGAAATAATGGATTTAGAACATTTTAAAACCTTAACACCCATCCAAGAACAGGTGTTAAATCGTAAAAATAAAAATAGAGATATTATCGGTGTTTCAAGTACGGGTTCTGGAAAGTCACACGCTTTCTTTATGCCAATCTTTGAAATGCTAGATTTTGATCAAGATTGTGTACAAGCTGTGATTTCAGCTCCAACCAGAGAACTAGCCTACCAATTGTATGATCGTTGTCGTAAGATTGCCAAACACTTTAATGTACGTGTAAAACTTGTGACTGGTGGTATGGAAAAAGTGACACAAATGGAAAAGCAGCCACAAATTGTCATTGGTACACCAGGAAGAATGAAAGACATGTTTATTAAAGACAATGTCTTGCGTTTGGATACCGCAAAAATTGTTGTCATCGATGAAGCCGATATGACGTTAGAATTTGGATTCTTAGAAGATATTGATGAAATTTTATCTAAGATGGATAAGAAAGTTCAAATGATGGTCTTCTCGGCTACGATTCCAGAATCTTTACAACCATTCTTAAAGAAATATTTATATGATCCAGAATTTATTGAAATCAAAAAGGAAGAAGCTTTCCAAAGTGATGTTAAACACATTTTAGTTCCATGTAAGCACAAGAACTACGAACAAAAGATTTTAGACGTACTTCCATGTATTCAACCCTATGTATGTTTGATCTTTGCGAATACAACACAAGAAGCCCAAAGTATTGCGAATACGATGCGTGAACATGGATATGATCTAGTTGAACTTCACTCCGGTCTTGAATCACGTCAGCGTATGCAGGCTATTAAAATGATTCAAAGTCAGAAGAAGAGCTACATTGTTGCCAGTGATATTGCCAGTCGTGGAATTGACTTAGAAGGAATTACTCACGTTATTAGTTGTGGTTTCCCTAAAGATCTAAAATTCTATATTCACCGTGCAGGACGTACTGGAAGAGCTTCTCGTGATGGTCAATGTATTGCGTTATATAAAGAAAGAGATGCCAAATCAATTCAATCTTTGATTAAACAAGGCATTGAATTTGAACATCAAGACGTAAAGAACAAACAATTTGTAGATTTAAAACCCTATGTCAACAAGCGTCCTGTGAAAAAGGATGAGTTCCATGAAGAAGTGGAAAAAATCGTTCACAAGAAAAAGAAAGTAAAACCAAACTACAAGAAAAGACAACGCCAGGAAATTGATCGTATGAAACGTAGAAAGCGTCGTGAAATGATCAAGTCGGATATTAAGCGCCAACAAAAAGAGCGTGCGAAAGAAAGACAACGCCAAAAAGGAATGGACGTATGATCTATTTAGGCAGTCATGTTTCTTTTAAAGCGCCAAATTACTTTAAAGGCGCTATTGAAGAAGCTATATCGTATGGTGCCAATGCCTGTATGATCTATACGGGTCCTCCAAGTAACACGCGTCGTGTGGATGTTTCGAAGTTAAAGATTGAAGAAGCCAAAGACTATATGGCAAAACACAATTTTTCAATTGATCGCGTCATTGTACATGCCCCTTATATCATTAACTTGGCCAATGCGCTAAAGCCAGAAACAGCCCAGTTTGGACAAGACTTTTTGAAAAGTGAATTGGAAAGAGTTTCTAAAATCGGTGCAAAAACACTTGTACTCCATCCAGGAAGCCACGTAGGAGCGGGCATGGATGTAGGAATTGAATGGATCATTCATGGCTTAAACGAAGTCTTGGACCAAGATTCAAGTGATGTTAAGATTGCCCTAGAAACGATGGCTGGAAAAGGAAATGAGTGTGGCTTTACCTTTGAACAGCTTCTACAGATCTATTTAGGTGTACATAAAAAATCGCGTATTGGATATTGTATGGATACATGCCATATTTGGGATGCGGGTTATGATATTACTCATTTTGATGAAGTCTTAAATCAATTTGATTCCATTTTAGGCTTAGAAAATCTATTATGTATGCACATCAATGATTCTAAAAATGATTTGGGTGCCCATAAGGATCGTCATGAAAATTTAGGTAAAGGCTACATTGGATTTGATGTATTGTATTCAATTGTACATCATCCAAAGCTTGAACATGTCACAAAAATATTAGAGACTCCTTTTATTGATGGAAAGGCGCCTTATAAAGAAGAAATCTCAGCATTACGCTGAGATTTTTTAAAACTTATCAATTTCTTCCTTTAAACGAGCTACAATCTGTTCCTGTGGGATCTTTTCAATGATTTGACCCTTCTTGATGAGTAATCCCTCTTTTTTTCCGCCCGCAATCGCGATATCGGCATGTTTAGCTTCTCCAGGACCATTGACAGCACAACCCATGATGGCGACGGTCACTTCTTTATTGACAGTTTGAAGATAGCTTTCAATTTCATTCACGGCTGGTTCCATATCCCATTGTGTACGACCACACGTTGGACATGCGATTAGATTTGGCACGTTTTTAATTAACTTACAATCTTTTAATAGTTCTTTGACAATGGGAATCTCTTTTTCAGGAGCTCCATTAACACTAATACGAATCGTATTTCCAATGCCTTCATTTAATAAAGTACCTAACGCAAGACTGGATTTAATGGCACTTGTCATTGTAGTACCGGCTTCGGTTACACCTAAATGTAGTGGGTAATCAAAGGTTTTGGCAGCTAAACGATACGCTTCAATACAAAGCAATGGATCACTGGATTTAAAAGATAATACCGTGTCATAGAAATCTAGATTTTCTAGAATTTGTACATGTCTTTTGGCACTTTCAATCATACCCTCGGCTGTTGGCTTGCCATATTTTTCATGAATGTCTTTTTCTAAAGAACCCCCATTGATTCCAATACGAATTGGAATGTGTTTTTCTTTACATGCCTTCACAACTTTTTCTACGTTTTCTCTAGCTCCAATATTACCTGGATTTAAACGAATCTTATCGGCACCCGCTTCAATACATGCCAAGGCTAAACGATAATCAAAATGAATATCAGCAACTAGAGGAATATGGATCTGTTTTTTTATGTCTTTAATGGCTTTGGCATCCTCCATATCCATACAGCTGACACGAATCAATTCGCATCCCATTTTTTCTAGGTTTAGAATTTGTTTGGCAACTTCATCCGCCTTTTTAGTCTCTATGTTACACATAGATTGAATAATGACTTGATTATTATGTCCAATTTCAAGATTTCCTACTTTTACTAGACGAGTTTCTGTTCTTTTCATAGACAACCTCCATGACTAAAGTATACGCCATTCCTTCTTTTTTTTCCATTTCATCTTGGAAACGTGTATAATATATATTGTTTCGTACAAAGGGGGATCCAATTGAAAAAGAGTAGAAAAACATTGAAAAGGGCAAATCAAAATGTTTCTGTTGATCAAGTCATTTCCAATCGTATATTGATACTTACGGTCACAATCGCCGTGTGTTTCTTGGTCATCTTTTTACGATTGTTCTATCTACAGATCATTTCATATAATGACTATACCGCAAAACGTGAAGACTATACTTCCATCAAACAATATACATCGGCACCTCGAGGTCAGATTTATGATGTAAAGGGAAGAATCTTGGCAAAAACGGTAGTCAGTCACAATATCGTTTTTACTTCACCGAATAACTTTGATGAAGATGACTATGAACTTTATGCCAAGCGTATCGTAAAAGTCTTCAGTGTCAGTGCTAAAGATTTTACGGATGAAGATAAAAAACAAGCCTATATCACATACAAATCCTTCTTATCACCAAGTGATAGTGAATATGCCGCCAATCATTTATTGACGGCTAAAGAATTGAAACAATATCAGAATGGGGCATGGGGTGATAATGCCGAAAGTAAAAGATATCAAATCTTAATGAATCGTATTGGTAAGAAACAAATTGGTGAAATGACACAAGCCGATTTAAAGATGTGTGTCATCTACCAAAGAATGGTGGCCAACCAAAGTACGGGTCAAGAAAATGTTGTACTTGAAGATGTCAGTGATGATGATGTCGCTTATCTTGTTGAACATAAAACGGAATTTCCTGGTTTTGACGTTGATTTTGGTGGCTGGAAACGCGAATATCCATATGGCGAATCTTTATCCGATGTATTAGGTAGTGTGACTACAAGTACACAAGGATTACCAAGTGAGCTTGCGAGTTACTATCTATCAAAAGGCTATCAATACAATGCGAGTGTTGGTAAGTCAGGCCTAGAATATCAATACAATGATTTATTAGCGGGAACACCAGAAATTGCCAAGATTACCTATGATTCAAAGGGTCTAGCGCAAAAAGAAGTGGTTCAGGAAGCCAAAAAAGGCTATGACATTCATTTATCCATCGATATTGATCTTCAATCGACTTTGGATAATGTATTAAAGAATACATTGAGTGAGAATGGTGGTACGAAAAATCGTGAAAACTTCCAATCTTTATTTACAACGGTATTAAATTCCAAAGATGGTTCGGTACTTGCGATGTCTGGCTATCAAATGGATCTAGACACGAAGGAAATGACCTACTTTGCGTCTGGTAACTATATGTCTTTGGTTAATCCAGGATCTTGTATCAAAGGGGCTACTGTCTATATGGGCGAGAGTGAACATGTCGTAACTCCAGGCGAAGTGATTGTCGATAAAGTCATGAATATTGGTGGTCAGGAATTTGGTTCGTATGAAGATCATGGACCTGTTGATGATGTATCTGCACTACAAGTAAGTAGTAACGTTTATATGTTTAATGTAGCTATTCGTTTAGCAGGCGCAAGCTATGTTGAAAAAGAACCATTAGCGGTGGCAGACGTTCAAGGGACACTTAACTTAATGCGTTCGTATTATTCGATGTTTGGTCTTGGAAATAAGACGGGTATCGATGTTCCAAATGAATCGAGCTCTTATATGGGCTATGGTTCTGAACCAGGTATGTTACTAAACTATTCGATTGGGCAGTTTGACATGTATTCACCACTTCAATTGGCTGTTTATGGTACAACCATTGCCTCTGGTGGGAATCTATATGAACCACACTTTATGGCCTATGCGACAGAAGTCAACTCAAGTGAAGTGGTCGTAAGCAATGGTAAAAAAATTAAATCGACATTACCTGAAAAGAATGCGCAATACCTAGAGCGTGTTCAACAAGGATTTAGAGCCTGTGTATCGTCTGGCTATTGTGGAGATGAGCTAAAGGATATTGGCGTGGAAGTATCGGCTAAAACAGGTACAGCCGAAGTTGGCGACTATACAACCGCAAACCTAGTTGGATATGCACCAAGTTCGTCTCCAACGATGTCTTTTGCGTGCTCGGCACCGACTTCTTCAATGAATACTAAGAGTGTTGCACCAAACATTTGTACAACGGCTGTTATGCCAGAAGTGGTAAAAAAATATTTTGAATTGTATCCAGCAAGTTAAAATTTTGAAAATGACTTGAAATTGACTTGTAAGTTATGCTAGAATCAACTAGTAATTACTAATGTGAGGAGGACTGAACATGAGAGATCGTATTACATTTAAGTGCTCTGTTTGCGGTGAAGAAAATTATATTGGTACAAGAAATAAGAAAAAACATCCTGAACGTATGACTGTTAAAAAATATTGTCCAAAATGCAATCAGCAGACTGAACATAAGGAGAAAAAGTAAGAAAGACCGTTTTATTCGGTCTTTTTTATGTATTAGACTATGAAAGTACTTCAACAACCCTTAGGACCTGTACAGGCGAATTGTTATTTGGTGATGGAAGGTAGCCATGCTTTAATAATTGATCCTGCAGATATGTATCCAAACCTTGAATGCATCTTAAAAGAAAATGAATGTAGTTTAGAGGCCATCGTTTTAACGCATGCACATTTTGATCATATTTCAGGTGTCGATAAGATCGTGAACGCCTTTCATTGTGATGTATACTTAAATCCCAATGAATTTGATTTTCTTCAAGATCCCGACTTAAATTCATCTTCTGCCTTTTATATGGATGTTACATGTAATGCCACATGTAAACCCATTTTAGAAGGAAAGAATGAGATTGCAGGATTTGACATAGAGGCTATGTATTGTCCAGGCCATTCTATTGGTTCAACGGTATTAAAAATTGAAGATTGTTTATTTACAGGAGATGTCTTGTTTCAAGGTTCTATTGGAAGAATGGATTTGGCAACAGGCTCCGTATCGAGTATGAAACAATCTCTAAATAAATTGGTTCAATTAGAGAAAGATTATAAAGTATATCCAGGTCATGGACCCTCAACTTCTTTATCGCAAGAGAAAAAATGGAACGAAAGTTTAAAATATGCAGAAATTTATTAGAATTTCTGCTTTTTTTTTCGTATAAGAGTAGGGGTGATAAAAAATGGATGATTTATTAAAAGATCTCATTGCGTATGCGATTGAAAAAAAGGCGAGTGATATTCATTTTGTCCTGCAAAATCAAAAACTTCAAATCAAACTGCGAACACAAAATGAAATGTTAGATGTCTACCAAGATATTTGGCAACCCGCATTCTTTGAGTATCTCAAATTCATTTCAAGAATGGATCTAGCTAATCCATATGTTCCACAGAGTGGACAATTTAAAATCTTGCTTCATGATCACGAAGTCTTTTGTCGTTTTAGCATGCTGCATAATCATAACGTACAAACAGGTGTTATTCGAATGTTGAATACGATGCATGCGATCAAACTCAAGGATCTATCTTTATGGGATGAAGACACGAAATTTTTTCAATCGCTTGTGCCATTAAGGCAAGGCCTTGTCATTAGTGTAGGACCAACCAATAGTGGAAAGACCACAACGCTACATGCCTTGCTTCATGAGATTGCCAAAACGAAGAAACATAAAGTAGTGAGTCTAGAAGATCCTATTGAGATTGAAGATGATTCTTACTTGCAGCTGCAGATCAATGAAAGTATGGGATTTACCTATGATGTAGGCATTGAACAATTGTTGCGACATGATCCGGACATTATTTGTATCGGGGAAACAAGAAACAGCTATACCGCAAAGATGGTCTTAAGAGCAAGTTTAACGGGACATTTTGTCTTTACAAGTATTCATGCCAAAGATGGAAAGGAGTGTATGAGTCGCCTGGAAGATCTAGGGGTATCTAAGAAAGATCTGGCCAGTGTTTGTACGGCCATTATTTCACAACGTCTGTATTCAAAAGGCGATTCTAAGGTATGTGTTTATGAAATCATGGATCAAAAAACATTACAGTATGTCTTGGAACATGGAAGGTATCCAAAAGAATTTAAAACTTTATCTAAAAAGATTACAGAAGGTCTTGAAAAAGGATATATCGTGGATGCCCAGGCAAAATACGACAGTCTTAGTTTATCGGGATGAAATTGAACAATTTGCGATGTTGATGAATCAAGGTTTGCCATTAGATACATTGATTCATTTGACGTTTAAAAAGGATGAAGAAATATTGAATTATTTAAAAGAAGGAAAGAGTCTCGTGGATGTCTTCACACAGAATCAAAAGAAATTGTATTTTAAATACTTAAAAATTTTATCTCAAAAATTAAACTTAAGCGATGCGATAACTTGTGTCCATAAGATTGAGAAAAGTTCGAATACTTTTTTTGAAACACTTCTAAAAAAGATTAGTTATCCCTTCTTCTTACTTATCTTTGCGTTCTTTATGATTCTATTCTTTTCAGACTATGTCCTTATTCAAATGAAAGACTACATTTCAAATATAAGTGTATTTGTGTTTATCAATGTATTGAAATATACATTTGCGCTTGGCATTCTTTCGATTGTATTCTACTTGATACTTTATTATGCATTGTTTTATAAATACAACAATAAGATGCAGTGTCCATTTAATCTAATGAAGAAAATGGTATCTCTGCAATTTGTATGTATGTATCAAGCTTTGGATAAGTCCTATAATTCAACGCAGGAAATATTAGAAACAATGGCGAGCATGGATTTTAGTGTAGTAGGAAAGATATCGCAGGAAATACTTGATGATTTAAAAACCGGAAAGAGTCTTGAAGAAAGCTTTCTTGAAATCAAAGTATTTGATTCGCAATTTAAAAAGATGTTGGTCTATGCCTTAACAAGCAATCAAATGCACGTCTTTTTTGATTTATACATCAAGAAATGCAGTTTCGATCTAGAAAAGTCGGTCAAGAAGATATCGACGGGTATTCAAATGTTTTCGTATATCAGTATTGGCATTTTAGTTTTGATTGTCTATCAAATTATGATGATGCCACTCAATATGTTAAATCAATTCTAAAAGGAGAAAGAAAAATGGAAAAGAAAAATGGTTTTACAATACTTGAAATGATGATCGTGATGTTGATTGTTGCGCTATTATTGTTGATTACACTGCCTAATATTCAACAAAAAGAAAAGATTATCCGCAATAAAGGTTGTGAAGCCTTGCTTGAAATTGTCAACTCACAAATTATGTTGTATGAAATTGATCAATTAGAAACACCAACCAGTGTGCAAGAGCTCATTGATTTTGGGTATTTAAAAAAGGGACAGGATACATGTCCGGATCATAGTAAAGTGGTGATTGTGGATGGACAAGCCGTATCCCAATAAGAATGGCTTTACCTTAGTTGAAATGTTGATCGTGCTCTTCATTGTTTCTATGTTAGGCTTTGGGCTCTCTTTTCGCATGCACTCTTCTTTATATGTGTTTATGAAGAATCTGCAGACTCTATGTATTACGGCTCAGGAAAAAGCATATGTTGATCATAAAAAAGTGTATGTGAAGCTAAATGATAAGATTTATGTAGATGAAGTGGAATATTTGATACCAAACGATATTGTATGTGATTCGGTATCCTTTTACTACAATGCCAAGGGCAATATGTCGAAGGCTCTATCTCTACATTGTCAAAATGCATCCAGTCAAATGAAACTCGTGTTTCAGGTTGGTGCTGGGAGGGTTCGTCTTGAAAAAGAGTAATGGTTTTTTATTAGAAGATGCCTTATTTGCGTTTTTTGTGATCTTGATTTGTGCAAGTTTATTATTGAATGGTGTATATACTTTATATTTTCAAAGGAATCTAAAAATCGATGAAAAAATTGAAAAGAAATGGTTTTACTCTGATTGAAGCCTTATTGGCCTTGTTTATCACTAGTTTAGTCAGCTTATTAGGGTGCATGCTGATGCGTTGTGCTTTACACTTTGCGCATATGGATGTAGATACACAGAATCAATTTGCGATTTTACAATTAAGAAGAGAATTGGCACAGTCAAATGATTTGAAAATTGAATCAGATGGTTTAAGCTACATTTTAAATCATGAAAAGAAAGTTTTGTATTTTGATAAGCATCGCATTGTGAAGAGTCCTGGCTATGAAATCTATATGGAACAAATTGATGAGGCTATATTTTATAAGAAAGAAGATGGATATTATGTTTGGTTTAAAAAGAAGAATAAAACCTATGACTTTGAACTCTATTAATGGATATGCCAGTGAAGTGAGTTTAGTGTGTTTATTTCTAGTGCTTCAAATTGTCTCTTTTTTATCTTTGAGTACTCTACAAAATGTGTATCTATTAAAGGCCAATCAACAAAATATTCTTGAACTTTCCATCGTGGATCATGCCAAACATATGATCCATCATAATAATCGTATTAAGTTGTGTCATACAAGTGAAGAACCAATCAAAGAAAAAGACGAATATATACAGAATTGTAATGTGCATTTTGAAGATCATGAGACTTTTATTGAATGCACATACTTACATGTTTCAATGAAAATCTATTATGACGATAAGGCAATCGTTTCGGTTGATATTGACGAACAATGAAAAAAAAGATAAAATTGATGCATAGCGATGAATTAGAGTAGTAGAAGGAAATGGCAATTTTTAGAGAGCTAAAGTTGGTGGAATTTAGCATTGTACAACCTTTGAACTTGCTAAGGAGCTGATGAGTAATGTTATCCGTATGCTCTGCGATAAAGAGTTTGAGGGGCACAATGAGAATTGTGAACTAAGGTGGTACCGCGTACAAACGTCCTTAGATTTCAAGGGCGTTTTTTATTTTTTAATAGGAGGCTAATATGTACGATCATTTAAAAGTAGAAAAGAAATGGCACAAATATTGGGCAGATCATGAAACATTTAAAACAGATGTTTGGGATTTTTCAAAACCTAAATTTTATGCACTAGACATGTTCCCATATCCAAGTGGTGTAGGATTACATGCTGGACATCCAGAAGGATATACAGCTACAGATATCGTTTCACGTATGAAACGTATGCAAGGATATAACGTTCTTCACCCAATGGGATATGACTCATTTGGACTTCCAGCTGAACAATATGCTGTTCAAACAGGAAACAATCCAAATGGATTCACACAAAAAAACATCAAGACTTTTACAAAACAGTTACAGGAATTGGGATTTGATTATGACTGGTCAAAAATGATTGCCACATCGGATCCAGAATTCTATCACTGGACACAATGGATCTTTAAACAATTGTATAACGATGGCTATGCCAAATATGTGGATATGCCAGTAAACTGGTGTGAAGAATTAGGTACAGTATTATCGAACGATGAAGTTATCGATGGTAAGAGTGAACGTGGTGGATATCCAGTGATTCGTAAAAACATGAAACAACTATGTATCGACCAGGCTGCTTTTGCGGAACGATTACTAGAAGGTTTGAATGAAATTGACTGGCCTGAATCTACAAAGGAAATGCAAAGGAACTGGATTGGACGTTCAACCGGTGTTGAAGTTCAATTTGAAATTGTAGGTGGAGGAAAATTCTCTATCTTTACAACATGTATTGAAACAATCTATGGTATTACATTCATGGTACTTGCACCAGATGGAGATTTAGTGCAGGAATTAATGCCTAGAATTAAAAACCAGGATGAAGTAAAAGCGTATATTCAAGAAACGGTTTCAAAATCGGAAATGGACCGTACAGAATTGAATAAAGGAAAAACAGGATGTCGTCTAGAAGGTATTAAAGCCATTAATCCAGTCAATGGTAGAGAAGTTGAAGTCTTTATTGGAGATTTCGTTTTAGCAAACTATGGAACAGGTGCTGTTATGGCTGTACCAAGTCATGATCAACGTGACTTTGAATATGCGATTGCCCATAATATTGACAGGATTCAAGTTATTGAAGGACAAGATGTAAGTGAACATGCCTTTGAAAAACAGGACTATTTAGGAAAAGGCTGCAAGCTAATTAACTCTGAAGAATTTACAGGTTTGACTGTAGAAGAGGCAAAAGTAGCTATCACTAAAAAATTAGTGGATATGGGTATTGCGAAAGAAACAGTGAATTATCGTTTCCGTGAATGGATCTTTGCGCGTCAACGTTATTGGGGAGAACCAGTTCCAATCGTACACTTAGAAGATGGAACAGACTATGTTCTTCCAGATGAAGAGTTGCCATTGATCTTACCTGAACTTGAAGACTACAAGGGACACAATGGTAAGGCTCCACTAGAAAATGCGACAGAATGGAAACAATACAACCAAAATGGTGTAAAGGGTGTTCGTGAAACAAGTACAATGCCAGGATCTGCTGGATCTTCATGGTATTATTTACGTTATATTGATCCACACAATGATAAACAATTGGCTGATCCAGAATTATTAAAGCACTGGATGCCTGTTGATTTATATGTTGGTGGACCAGAACATGCGGTAGGACACTTAATGTATTCACGTATTTGGAATAATTATCTATACGACAAGGGTGTTGTGGCATGTAAAGAACCATTCAAAAAATTAGTCCACCAAGGTATGATCTTAGGTGAAAACGGAATTAAAATGGGTAAACGATTCCCAGAATATGTAGTCAATCCTTCAGACATCGTTAAAAAATATGGTGCTGATACACTACGTCTATATGAAATGTTCATGGGACCATTAGAACAAAGTAAACCATGGTCAATGGCTGGATGTGATGGAGCTAGAAGATGGATCGATCGTGTTTATCGTTTATTCATTGAATCTGGTAAAGTCACAGATACAAATGATGGTAAATTAGATAAAGTTTACAACCAGACTGTTAAAAAGGTTACTGAAGATTATGAAGCATTAGGCTTCAACACAGCGATTTCACAAATGATGATCTTTGTGAATGAAGCTTATAAAGCAGAAACCGTTTATAAACCATATGCCGAAGGAATCGTGAAGATGTTATCTTGTATTACGCCTCATATTGGTGAAGAAATGTGGCAATTACTAGGTCACGAAGATACAATTGCGTATGAGCCTTGGCCAACGTATGATGAAGCAAAATTGGTTGAAGATACAATCACTTGTGTTGTTCAGGTCAATGGTAAAGTGCGTGGTAAATTTGAAGCGGCTGTTGGTTCTAGCAATGAAGAACTTGAAAAACAAGCGATGGAACTAGAAACAGTTCAGCGTCAGCTTGAAGGAAAGACAATTCGTAAAGTTATCGTTGTTAAGGGTAAAGTTGTAAACATTGTTGCCAACTAAGAAGGTGTGTTATGCAAATCAAAACCATAAGTATCCAAAAATATCATGAATATTTGGATACGATTCATGAAAAAGAGTTTCTTCAATCCGACTATCAAGGTATGAAATTCTCGCAGCGAGGATGGGAAGTTGAATATATTGAAGCCATAAAAGACGGTAAGACAGTTGCCTTTAGTATGATTGCCTGTATGCCGTTAATGAAAGTATTTAAGTATTGTTATATTCCTAGAGGATTCTTTATGGACTATCATTCAAAAGAAGATGTGATTTCTTTTACATCTTCTTTGAAAGAGTATTTAAAAAAGAAAAATGTAATCTATGCCGAAATCGATCCGTCCATTGAATTTGTACAAAGAGACAAAGACGGAAATATTGTTGAAGGTGGATATAATAATTTTGATGTCGTAGAAAATCTAAAGGCAGCTGGCTTTTTACATTTGCCAATGAAACCAGGCTATGACATCTCTAAAGAGTGTCGCTGGGTTTCTGTTTTGAATCTAAAAGGCAAGACAAAAGAAGAAATCTTTAAAGAGTTTTCATATCAGACACGACAAGATATTCGTACTTATGAAAAGTATTGTGTGAAGACGCGTGTCTTGAATGAAGATCAATTGGATATATTGGATGAAATGGAAAAGGAAACCAGTGAAAGACAAGACTTTGAAGCTATGAGTTTGGATTTCTATAAAGATTTATATCATTTTTATGGTAAATCCCACATTGAAACGGTATTGTCTTATCTCGATCTAGATGCTTATGCGATTAAGATGCAAAGTGAGTTTGATAAGACTTCAAAAGATATTGAAAAGACAAAGGCTTTCTTGGAACAGAATCCTGGTAATGTCAAAAAGGAAAAGCGTTTAAAGACAGATGAAGAATACTACAATTCTTTACAGAAGAAGCTTTCGCATATTGAAGAATTGAAACAAGAGTATGGTAAAGAGATTCCTTTGGCATGTTGTTTATTTGTCAAATATGGACATCAAATCGTATATCTAGTTGGTTCTAGTAACTATGAACATAGAGTTTTTAGAGGGCCTTATGCGATTCAATGGAAGATGATTCAAGAAGCTATTGATGAAGGCTATGATCTATATAATTTCTATGGTATTAGTGGATACTTTCATAAGGATGAAGAAGGGTATGGCGTTTTTGACTACAAGCGTGGTTATAATGCGGTTGTACGTGAATATATTGGTAACTTTATCTTGCCTTGTAAACCATTTATCTTTAAAATTTACAACAATTTAAAACATATATATTGAGTTTAGATTTTAGATTCGATATAATAAATTCGCTATGATAAGAAAGAGTACACAGATTATCTATTTCTTAGAGAGAAACTGGCTGGTGTAAAGTTTCAAATAGACCTGTGGAATACACCTTGGAGCTTCAATTTTGACGTATACCTGCGTTAAAGGTTTAAGTGCATACAAAAAATATTTTGTATGAAGTAAGGTGGTACCGCGATTCAATCGTCCTTATAGGGCGATTTTTTTATTTTCAGGGAGGACAAAATGGAATTATTTGAAGAATTGAAATGGCGTGGTCTAGTTGACAACGTCACAAGTGAAGAAGTAGAAGATGTCATCAATAATGGGGAAGTTACATTCTATATTGGTACGGATCCAACGGCAGATAGCTTGCACATTGGACACTATTCATCTTTATTAATGGCAAAACGTTTAGAAAAACATGGACATCACCCAATCATGTTGGTGGGTGGAGCCACTGGATTTATTGGAGATCCAAAGGCAACTGGAGAAAGAAGTATGTTGACTCCAGAAGTATTAAAATCAAATTATGATGCATTACATGCACAAATCTCTAAATTATGGGGCTTTGACATGGTCAATAACTTGGATTGGACAAAAGATATCACAATTATTGATTTTTTACGTGATTATGGAAAATTATTCAACGTAAACTATATGTTGAATAAAGAAACTGTTAAAAAACGTTTAGATTCAGGAATCAGTTATACAGAATTTTCTTATATGATCCTTCAATCTTTGGACTTCTTAAATCTATACAAGACAAGAGGTTGTACAATGCAGATTGGTGGACAGGACCAATGGGGAAATATCACTTCAGGTCTAGAGTTGATTCGTAAAAAATGTGGTGCAGACGTGAAATGTTATGGTTTGACTATGCCATTAATTACGAAAGCGGATGGAACTAAATTTGGTAAGAGTGAAACAGGAACAGTTTGGTTGGATCCTAAAAAGACTTCACCATATGAATTATATCAATTCTTATTCAACACGGATGATTCAAAGGTCATTGAATATTTAAAGAAATTAACATTCCTAACAAAAGAAGAAATTGATGCTTTAGAAGTATCTTTAAAAGAAGATGCTGGAAGACGTGAGGCACAAAAGAAATTGGCTGAAGAAGTTGTACGTGATTTACATGGTGAAGAAGGTTTAGAATCGGCTTTAAAAATCACAAACGCATTATTCAGAGGTCAACTTAATGATTTGGATGAACAACAACGTCTAGATGCGGTTAAAAACATGGACAAAGTAGACCAAGAAGCTGGAAAGACTTTAATCGATGTTTTAGTGGAGGCTAAGATTGCTTCGAGTCGTCGTGAAGCTAGAGAGTGGATCAAAGGAAACTCCATTAGCTTAAACGGTGTCAAAGTCAATGATGAAGCTTTAGTTATTGATTCTACTCAAGCATATGTATCTAACTATGTGATCATTCGTCGTGGTAAGAAAAGATATTATTGTTTAAATTTGAAATAAAAATAAAAATACGTGGTTAGACATGTTTGCCTTGCCACGTATTTCTTTTTACCATTAACTTATCAATTTCATTTGTCACAATCGTTTTCTTGATTGTCCATTTTGGTTCCATTAAATCTTTCGCAATGCCATCACCTGTTAAACGTTCAATGATGACTTCTTGGGGTAATAACTCCAATTGATTGACGACAATATCGACATATTCTTCTAAAGTTAGAATATGAAATGGTTCTTTTTCATATTCTTTAGCCATTTGTGTGCCCTCTATTAAGTGCAGCATATGGATCTTGATCGCATCGACAGGATGTTTAGAAATCTGTTTGACAGTTTCTAACATGTCTTGTTTGGTTTCACCAGGAAGTCCATTGATAATATGGATACATGTTTTGATGTTTGTATCCTTTAATTTGTCTAACCAATCAAACACAATTTTTGTACTATGTTTACGATTACACTTTTTCATTGTATCTTCATGTACGCTTTGAAGGCCTAACTCTAGCCAGACTTCCTTATCTTGTTGATTTAAGTAAGCTATGATTTCATCATTTAAACAATCGGCACGTGTCGCGATCGCAACGCCAGGAATATTTGGATCTTTAAAGAAAGGGTCATATATTTTCTTCAAGATAGATAGTGGAGCATATGTATTGGAATAACTTTGAAAATACGCAAACCCAATACAATCAGGCCACTTGTTTTGCATGCGCTTTAAGCCTTCTTGATATTGTTTCTGCAGTGAATCATCAAAACATAAAATACTATCACCGGAGCCCATGCTTGAACAGAAAGTGCATCCTCCTGTTCCTTTAAATCCATCACGATTTGGACAGGTAAAGCCTGCATTTAATGGAATTTTCGCTACTTTTTGATGGTATTTGTTGCGAAAATAATAATTAATGGTTTGATATCTTTTATTGTCATTTGAATAAGGATAAGGATTGTTCATTGTATCACCCAAAACATTCTAACATAAAAATTGGATAATAGAAATCAAGTAAAAATCAAAAAAATATCAATGATTTTTCATGGTTTTTATTGCACGCTGAAAATCCCTGAAGAAAAAGCGCTTTTTTTCAGGGTGGTTTAGGCGTATAATCTTGTTGTTATTTGTTGTACTGGTATAATTCACCAGTTTTGCACATGCTATAAATTATTCGGACTAATTTACTGGCACATGCAGTCTTTGCAGCTTTCGAACACATCGGGTTTGATTGCTGCTTTTTCTTTATATAGAAATCTTTAATACTATTATCATCTCTTTTAAGCCTTATAGAACACGTTACAGCCAGATATAATAAACACCTTAATCGTTTATTGCCTTTTTTAGTAATGTGCATATGATCCCCATCATTTTGTCCACTTTCGCTAATTCTTGGATCCAGTCCGGCAAAAGCTACTAACTCATTCTTCTTTTTAAATCTTGTCATATCACCTAGTTCTGCAATAATGCGTGCAGCTAGGTTATCTCCAATACCTGGTATGGATTTGATTATATTAAAGTCAGGTAGTTCCTGTGCAAGCTTGATCATTTCACCAATTGTTCTTTCAGCCTCTGCCATATCTTCATTTAATTTCTTGATGAATCTCTGAAGGATTAATACTTCAATATCATCCTTATCACATCCTGAATAGATGGTTTTAGAGTACTCTATGGCCTTGTCAGCCATTGTATCACTCACTGCCTGACGATGACATGTTTTGTTTTGAATCACTTTAGATACTGTGTTAATCTTCTTTTTCTGAAGCATTTCTGGATGTGGATATTTTTCAATGATAGCTAAAGCGACAGGACCATACAGATCATCATACAGCGTATCATAGCCTGGAAATACGATATCCAGCTGTGCTCTGAATGCAACCTTATCTTTTCTTATATGAACTAATATATCCTCATAATAGCGTGATAATTCCCTTAGTTCGTGATATATCGTTTCTTGTTTATGGCTGTTATGAAGACTATGGCTGTAATATGTTTTAGCGATTGATTTGGGATCAAGCTTATCTGTTTTTGGACTTCTTAGTGAATCATTCTTTCTTGTTTTAGCTGATAATAGTGGATTGATAATAAACTGCTTAATATTGTTGTCTTCAAGCACTTTCTTAAGGACACGATGGTAAACTCCTGTTGCCTCATAAACAACACATACTTCTGTTTCTAGCTTCTTTTCCATCTCCCTGACAAGATTCACTATCTCATCAAATCCTTCTTTGTTGTGCTTTATTGAACGTGAACCTGTATACTTCACATTCAAATCCTTGAATGCTGGTAATCTGATTTACCCTTAGAGACATCAATGGATACTATTGGACCTTTCATAGATCATACCTTCTTTCCTTGAATATTCGAAAGCATAACTTCCCGATTTATGACTATCTATTTTCGTCTTACATGCAGGCTCTATCAATAAATCAAAAGGCCTATTTGGATATAAACTGACTCATGTCATAAAAAGAAGCAGAGAACTTTTTTTGACGAAATCACAACAGTGTTTCCAAGAACCGCTCTCTCTGCTTTCTTAAGTCTATTATAGTGTATGCCTACAAAATAAAAGACTAGAAGTTAAATTTAAGTAACCTCTAGTCAGTATGTTTATTTAGTGAAGAGAAGAACGATACATTAATAGTCATAGCTATCAATCGTTGTTTACGAGCTTACCTTATGGATGTCTCAAGTTATAATGATTAACTTCTCTTCAGTGATATGATATCACTTCTAAATAAAATAAAAAACTAGAATTATTACTTGAATAACTTCTAGTTCTATAATACGAAAGAAACCGCATGTGCAGTTTCTTATAACTCTCTTCCAATAACTTTTGCGATAGCTTTTCCTTTTTCAACAAGTTCGGCATAACGTTTTGGTTTTAAGCTTTGAGCACCATCACTCCAAGCATTTTCTGGATCGTCATGCACTTCAATGATCAATCCATCAGCACCAGCTGCAATAGCAGCAAGGGATAGGGATTCAATTAATTTATAATCACCAGCGGCATGACTTGGATCGATGATGATCGGTAAGTGTGTTCTTTCTTTAATGATGGGTACAACACTTAAATCTAATGTATTACGTGTATAGGTTTCAAATGTACGAATACCGCGTTCACAGAAAATGACGTTTGGATTTCCTTCTGACATAATATATTCAGCAGCCATGATCCATTCTTGAATCGTAGCACTCATACCGCGCTTTAATAAAATTGGTTTTTTCGTTTTTCCTACAGCTTTTAATAAATCGAAGTTTTGCATATTACGCGCACCAATCTGAATGATATCTACATTCTCTACGAATTCATCTAAATGTTCTGCACTCATGAGTTCAGATACAATAGGAAGTCCTGTTTCTTGTCTAGCTTTTACCATGGCCATGATTCCTGCAGTACCCATACCTTGGAATGCGTATGGACTTGTTCTAGGCTTATAAGCGCCACCACGTAGCATATCAGCACCGGCTGCTTTTACTTCTTTGGCAATACGACAGATTTGGTCTTCACCCTCAACAGAACATGGACCTGCAATCATCGCTATTTTTTTGCCACCGATTTGAATGCCATTCACATCTACGATGGTATCTTCTGGATGAAACATACGGTTGGTCAATTTATAAGGTTGAGCAACACGTTGAACATTGTAGACGATAGGGTTAGCCATAACGCTTTTTTCATCAACTACACTTGTATCTCCAACCAATCCAAAGACGTTATAGTTATCGCCTTGAATCATTGTGACATGAAGATTCATGCCTTCAAATTTGTCAATCAATTTGTCGACATCGTGTTTGGGTGCATTTTTCTTTAAAGTAATAATCATAATAATATCCTTCTTTCCATTTGTGAGTAACAAAAAAGCATTAACAGTAAAATTGTTAATGCTTAAAAGCCCTAATTAAAATACCATTCAGTTTTGATTGGTTTAATTAGGGCTATCTAAAGTAAAAGTAAAAATATGTAGATTGAATGTTCATGTTAATCACCTGGCTATACTATAGCTCATTCAATGAAAATATGCAAGTTATTTTCTGAAAATAGTTACATTTTGTTTTGTCAACCTCCTTGGCAAAACTGGTTATATTTTTGTCATTTCTTGTCGAAAAGTGTAAAACAAAATAAACGTGCTATAATCTAAGTAGCAATACAAATCATATAGGAGGTACATAATATGAAAGTCAATATTGTAGGAAAAAACATCACAGTAACTCAGGGAATCTCAGATAAGATCCATAAAAAATTAGATGTTTTAACAAAGTACTTCATTATCGGAGAGGATGATGTAGCGAATGTCTTAGTTCGTACATATCCGACAAAACAAAAAATTGAAGTTACAATCCCAACACGTTATGCGATTCTACGTGCCGAGGTTGTAGATGACGATTTATATGCAGCTATTGATCGTGCTGTAGATAAATTGGAAGATCAAATTCGTAGAACAAAAACACGTTTAACACGTAAAAATAAAGAATCACTTGCCGAAGCTTTCTTAGATCATGAACTATTCAATGATGAAGAAGTAGATGATGACGAAGTTGTTCGTACAAAATCTATCGTTCCAAAAGAAATGAGCTTAGATGAAGCTATTATGAAAATGGAATTATTAGGACACGATTTCTTCATTTATACAGATGATGAAACAAATAAGATTGCCGTTTGCTACAAACGTCATGATGGTGGCTATGGCTTGATTGAAACAGAATAAACGCGTGAAAGACATGTCAAAATGGCATGTCTTTTGTTCGGAAAGAAAAAAAATAATATAAGTTTGAATAAGTTATTCTTTGTGCTATAATTATGTTCGTTAAGGAGGTTTTTCCCATGGGATTTATGGATAAAGTAAAAGACTTCGTTGCTCCAATCGAAGAAGATGATGATTATCAAGAAGCACCACAAGCTGAAAAGGTAGAAGAAGTAGAACCTCAAAGTCGTTATGAGAGACCAAAAACTCGTACTAACGCAACTTCTTTGAATTCAAATACAAAAATGGTATTGTTTGAACCAAGAAGCTTTGGAGAAGCTGAAGAAGTAGGACAACGCTTAAAAGAAGGTCGTGCTGTAGTAGTTAACTTACACAAGCTAGATCGTGATTATGCACAACGTACAATTGATTTCTTAACAGGTGTTGTATATGCGCTTGATGGAAAAATTCAGAAAATCGGTCAGAACGTAATTTTATGTTCTCCAGCTGAAATTGGTGTACAAGGAACTATTTCATTAGGAAGTCCAGACGACTTCGAAGATGAAGACTAATAATTACTTTTAATGAGCTCATTTATGGTAGGTCATGAGGTGTTTATTTCGCAGATGAAAGATCAAATTCGTATCTTTCAAAAACAAAATAGGCTGATCATGACCTATTTTTTATCGATTTCTGAACAGAGCATTCTTCAAAGTATGGTGCCAAAAAATATTCAATTGGTATTTGATGGCGGCTATGATCAAGCGGAAAGAAAGATCGCTTGTTTTATTCCTGAAGGTTATGAAGGTTTTAGTGATTGTGTTTGTCTTCATGCCACATACAATTCTAAATTTAAAACACTCACACACTCTGATCTTTTAGGATGTTTGATGCATTCGGGAATTGAAAGAAGTGTGATTGGCGATTTGATCGTGCAGGAAGATGATCTATATATCTTTTGTAAGGAAAAGATTTCAAAATATATCATCGACAATTGCACGCAGATTGGTAAGTGTATCGTGCATTTTGAAGAGTGTTTAGACTATATCATTACGAAAAACAACACAAAAGAAATACATATTATGTGCAGCAGTTTACGACTTGATAGTATCGTTGCTCAATTGTCGCATTGTTCAAGAAGTGAAGCTTTAAAAAAGATTCATGCTGGATTTGTGAAAGTTAATGATGTGGTACTTGAACAAAATTTACAATTGTGCAATAATGATTTCGTGTCAATTAGAAAAACGGGTCGATTCCAGTTTAAAGAAGTGGTTTCTACCACAAAAAAGGGAAGACTTGTTTTGAACTTTGATCAATATATTTAGCTAAGATAAAGACACGCCTTTATTCGTTAGGATTTAAGAGAGCAATGAGTTTTGGTGAAACATTGTATGAATAAGAATTAAGGTATCCCTTTTGAGCTGATCTTACGAAATAATAGTAGTTTGATCCGGTTGAGCCGTTATCTCATGAAAGTGCATAGTGAAAACTATGAATTAAGGTGGTACCGCGTGTTTATTACGTCCTTTTATAAGGGCGTTTTTTTTTATTTAGAAAAGGAGATAAAGTATGGACTACAAAGAAACTCTTCATATGCCTAAAACGGCATTTGAAATGCGTGGAAATTTGACTAAAAAAGAGCCTGGTTTCCAGAAGCGCTGGCAAGATGAAAAATTGTATGAAAAGATGTTAGAAAGAAGAAAAGGAGCTGAATCATTTGTACTACATGATGGTCCTCCTTACGCAAATGGTGACATCCACTTAGGGCATGCCTTAAATAAGGTGTTAAAAGATGTTATTGTGAAATCTCACTTTATGGAAGGATACAACACACCATATATTCCAGGATGGGATACACATGGTTTACCAATTGAAACAGCTGTTACTAAATTAGGATATGACCGTAAAAAAATGGGAATTGCAGAATTTAGAAAAATCTGTTACGACTATGCTTTAAAACAAGTTGCCAATCAAAAAGCTGGATTCTTAAGCTTAGGATCAATTGGAGATTATGATCATCCTTATATCACACTTCAAAAGGGTTTTGAAAAACACCAAATCGAAATCTTTGGAAAGATGGCTATGAAAGGTTTAATCTACAAAGGATTAAAACCAGTATATTGGTCACCAAGTAGTGAATCGGCTTTAGCTGAAGCTGAAGTAGAATATAAAGATGTAAAGAGTCCAACTATTTATGTTAAATTTGCCGTTAAAGATGGAAAAGGCGTATTGGATACAGACTGCAATTTTGTGATTTGGACAACAACACCTTGGACAATTCCTGCAAACTTAGGAATTAGTGTAAACCCTGATTTTGACTATTCATTAGTGGATACAGAAAAGGGAAAATTAATCATGTTGTCAAGCATGGTTGAAGAATTATGCGATAAGTTTGAAGTTGAAAAACGTGATGTTTTAAAAACTTTCAAAGGTAAAGAATTCGAATACATTACATGTACTCACCCATTATATCCAGAAAGAGAAAGTTTATTGATGTGTGGAGATCACGTAACAGCGGATGCTGGTACTGGATGTGTTCATACAGCGCCTGGATTTGGTGTGGATGACTTTAACATTGGTATGAAATATGGTTTACCAGTGTATTGTAACGTCGATGCACAAGGATGCATGATGGATGATGTTGGTGAATGGCTTGCCGGTCAATATGTAGAAGATGCCAACAAGACAGTCACTCAAAAGTTAGATGAATTGGGTGTATTATTAAAACTTCAATTTATTACTCACTCATACCCACATGACTGGCGTACGAAAAAACCTATTATTTTCCGTGCAACAACACAATGGTTTGCATCCATTGATCAAATTCGTGACGAATTACTAGAACAAATTCACTCAGTATCTTGGGTACCTGCTTGGGGTGAACAACGTATGCACAATATGATTGCCGATCGTAATGACTGGTGTATTTCTCGTCAGCGTGCTTGGGGTGTTCCAATTCCTATTATTTATGGTGAAGACGATACGCCAATTATGGATCAAGCTATCTTTGATCATGTAGCCGAATTGGTTGGTGAATATGGATCAAACGTTTGGTTTGAAAGAGATGTGAAAGATCTACTTCCAGAAGGATACACAAATGAACATTCACCAAATGGTATCTTCCGTAAAGAAACAGATACTATGGATGTTTGGTTTGACTCAGGATCAAGTCACACTGGCGCTATGATGGATCGTGGCTTAGGTTATCCAGCTGACTTATATTTTGAAGGTAGTGACCAATATCGTGGATGGTTCAACTCAAGTTTAATTGTTGGTACAGCTGTTCATGGTAAAGCTCCATACAAACAAGTATTATCACATGGTTTCGTAATGGATGAAAAGGGCGTTAAGATGTCTAAATCCCAATGGAATGCCGTAGCTCCTAGTGAAATCACTAAGAAGTATGGTGCTGATATCTTACGTTTATGGGCATGTAGTGTAGACTATCAGGCCGATGTTTCAATGGGTCAAAAGATCTTGAAACAAGTCAGTGAAAACTATCGTAAGGTTCGTAACACATTGCGTTTCTTAATGGCTAACTTAGATGATCAACAATTTACTGCTTCAGATTGTGTAAGCTTCAATGAATTAAGTGAATTGGATCAATATATCTTAACCGAATTAAAAGATGCCGTAGATTACTGTAGAAAAGCTTATAATGAATATCGTTTCTCAGATGTTGTTACATATTTGACTAACTTAATGACAAACGAATTATCCGCTTACTACTTAGATTACACAAAAGATATTCTTTATATTGAAAAAGAAGATGCACCAGTTCGTCGTCAAGTTCAAACTGTTCTTTATAATGCCGTTGAAGTGATGACTAAATTATGGGCTCCAATCTTGGCTCATACTTGCGAAGAAGTCAATGACTATATGCACTTTGATGCAGAAAGTATCCACTTAACTACATTCAAAGATTTAGAATTAGATTTTGATGTAGAAAAGATCAAAGCGGACATGGAAGAATTATTCAAGGTACGTAAGGATGTCTTCAAAGCACTAGAAAATGCTCGTGCTCAAGGTTTAATTGGTAAATCATTAGAAGCGCATGTTGTATTACATGTAAGTGATGCACAAAAAGAAATCATGGATCGTGTATTAAGTAACGCTGCACAATGGTTCATTGTATCTAAAGTAACATTCACTAGCGATGAATTAGAACAATTCGAAGTTTGTCAGGTCAAAGTAGAAAAGGCTACAGGCCACGTATGTCCTCGTTGCTGGAACTACACAGAATCTGAAAACGAAGATGGATTGTGTGATCGTTGTAACCACGTATTACATGACTAGTATGTAAATAAAAAGAGTAACTCTAATCAACAAGAGTTACTCTATTTTTAATTTTAGGTGTAGTAATAATTTTATAATCTTTCGTTTCAAAATCGGATTTAATATCTGTATCTTTATCTACGATCCATATCGCTTGTACATCATAATCAAGGGTGGATAGATATTTTTTTCCATCTTCTACACTCATACAGAATAGTGTTGTACTTAAGGCATCAGCCTTGCCTGAATCTTTTGTGATGACGGTTACACTTCGAACGTAGTTTGCCGGATAACCTGTTTGTGGATCAATAATATGGGAATATTTTTTATTCTTATATGTAAAATATCTTTGGTAATCTCCACTTGTGACTAAACAAGTGGCTTTTTTTGTTGAATATTGAACCAATGCATCACTTGAATCTGGCGATTGAATACCAATCTTCCAGTTTGAGCCATCTTCTTTTTCACCCAGTAAGACAACATTACCCCCGGCATTGATATATCCGTTTGTAAGACCGGCTTTATTTAGTTTCTCTTTGGCAATTTGAGCTGTGTATCCTTTGGCAATGGCACCTAGATCAATGGATAGTTCTGGATCTAAATAGGATACTTCATTACCAGATATTTGAATATTGTCTAGATCAATATGTTTTAAAGCCTCTTGAATCTTGTCATTACTTGGTGGAACTTGTGTATTCTCTCTAGCATCATGCCATAGATTTAAAAGGGCACCTTGACTGATGTCAAATTGTGAGTTTTCAGATTGCATCTGCATAGCAAGCTTTAAACAATCAATAAAGGTTGCATCCATTTGAATCGGATGGTCATAGGCTTCATGATTGAGTGTATATAGGTTATTCATATTTTTATAGGCATGGTATTGATCGAATCTTTTATTGTTTTCTTTAAATGTCTTTCTTACAATCTTTGTATACCTGGCAAAATCCGTTTGAGAACACGAACAATTCAGGGTGATTGGCGTATCAAACCCGACATCTGTAAGGGTAACATTTAGGTTTTCTGTTGTTTTATTGTCTTTATTTTGAACAAAGAATACAACGGAACTTATAAAGATTAGAAAGCATATGGATATAACCAGCCATGATAAAATGGATTTATTTTTTTGCATAAAAGTATTATATGATGATATTAATTTAATGTAAATGTAAGTACTTACCTAAATTATGGGAAATTGTCAAAAAATTCTTGAACTTGTGAAAAAAAAGGCCTATGATTAAAAAGTATAAATGGGAGGTAGGATTTATATGTCACTATTTTTAGGACCAATGAGACAGCATATCCCTGGTAAAAAAGAATTGACAGAAAAGTCTGAATTATTACATCTTATGCCTAAAAAGGAAGTCTATATTCCTTTAGTTGCAGGACGTACTTTAGACTTTGATATTCTTGTTGAAGAGGGAGATACTGTATCAGTTGGAACAAAACTGGCTGAAACAAAGTCAGGTTTTTATGTGCCAATTTATTCAAGTGTTTCTGGAACTTACAAAGGAATTGTTAAGCGTATGCACAATTCTTTGCGTCCACAAAATCACATGGTGATTGAATGCGATTTTAAACAAACGAAAGTTCAATCTTTTACACCATTAGACTGGCAAAGTGCTACTCGTGAAGAGTGTGTTGATTTTGTAAAGAATGCAGGTATTGTTGGTTTAGGTGGAGCTGGTTTCCCAACCTATGTTAAATATATGAAACCAGATGGAGTTGATTATGTTTTGATCAACGCCGTAGAGTGTGAACCATACATCACAGCCGATTACCAATCTGTCATGGATGATGCGCAAGATTTAGTTACTGGTGCAAAAATCATGAAAAAGATGGCTGAAGCCAAAACGGTTTACATTTGTATTAAAGAATCTCACCCAGATTTAATTGAAAAAGTGAAGTCTGCATTAAATGATGCAGCAGGTGTTGAGGTTCGTCCAGTCCCTGATGTGTACCCAATGGGATGGGAACGTGTTTTAGTACGTGAAGTATTACATAAAGAATATGGAGGACTTCCTGCTGAAGCTGGAGCTATCATCGGAAACGCTTCAAGTGCCATCGCTATTGCGAAAGCTTTTGAAAAAGGCGAAGCCATCACACAAAAGAATCTAACAGTGAGTGGTGAATGTGTAAAAGATCCTCACAACGTATGTGTACCTGTGGGTATGCCTGTTAGTGAAATCATCGAAGCTTGTGGAGGATATACACAAGATACTGTCCGCTTGATTTCTGGTGGACCTATGATGGGTAAAACTATTGTCAATGATATGTTTGTCGTTGATCGTGCTATGAATGCATTAACTGTATTACCAGCTGCAAACGATGATGCGATCGCATGTTTACGTTGTGGTAAATGTAGTGATCATTGTCCAAGTGGTTTACAGCCAGTAAGAATTACAGCTGCATTGAAAGCCAATGACGTTGACGAAATGTCAAAACGTGGCGTTATGAGTTGTATCGAATGTGGAATGTGTACTTATATTTGTCCATCTCATATCGATGTAACTGAAAATGTTCGTAAGGCAAAACGTATTGTTATGCTTAAGAAAAAGTAGGGAGGATTCAAATGAAATTTACTTTTCATGTAAGTCCAAGCATTAAGAATAACTTGTCAACACAACGTATCATGAAAGAATTATCTTTAAGTTTACTTGTTGTGTTTGTAGCAGCCGTAATTTACTATGCATCTGCATGGGGTGCTAGTGCTGCTTTACATTGTGTTCTTTTATTAGCTTGTTCTTTAATTACTACATTCGTTTGCGAATCCATCTTCGCAAAGATTATGAAGAAAGATGTTAAAACTTTCTTAAAGAGCTCATTTGGATGGGTAACAGCTATCATTTTAACTTTGATGGTACCTGTTAATATGTCTTGTTATGCAGTTATTATTGCGACAGTATTCGCAATTGTACTTGCAAAATTATTATTTGGTGGTTTTGGACAAAATATCTTCAACCCTGCAGCTGTAGGTCGTGCTGTGATTTTACAAGCATTTACAGGCGTTAGTGTTGGTCTAATCACACAAGCAACACCAACTACAGTGATTGCGAGCACTTACCATTGGTTACCAAGCAATGCCGCTGTATTGGATTCATTCTTATCTCAATATGGAGGATATGCAGGTCTTGCACTAGGAACATATCCTGGATCTATTGGTGAAACATTCTCAATCTTGATTTTGATCATTGGTGTTGTACTTGCCATTCGTCAAATTATTGACTGGAGAGTTCCAGTTGTATATTTAGGAACAATCTTTGTATTAACTGCGGTTGTAGCTGCGATTACAGGCATTGATTCATACCACGGAATTCCAGCTGTTATTTGGTATCCATTATTACACCTATTAACTGGTGGTGTTATTTTTGGAGCTGTATTTATGTTGACAGACCCAGTCACAAGTCCAACAAGTGCAAGTGGTCGTGTTGTATTTGCGATGGGAGCTGCAATTTTAACAACATTAGTTCGTTTAAAAGCGAATCTTCCAGAAGGATGTTTATATTCCATCTTATTGATGAATATGTTTACACCTTGGATCGAATCTTGTTTCGATGGAAAACAATTGGAATTGGTTAAAAAATCAAGAATCGTATGTGCATGTTTAGCCTTGATTGGTTTGGCTATTAGCTTCTATGCAGCTAGCTCCATTCAAAAGGTAGATACTGTTCCTGAAACTGCAGCTGTTGTTGAAACAGTGGAGGTAACGCTATGAACAAGATCGTACATTTAGGTTTATTCTTGGCCATCGTTAGTGCTGTTGCCGGTGGTGCTTTGGCATTTGCGAATCAAATGACGGCTCCCGTTATTGCAGAAAATAACGAAAGACAAGAAAAAGAATCTTTGATGGCTATGTATCCAGATGCTAGTGCTGATGATTTTAAATTGGTGGATGCAACATTGGATTCTAAAACTGTTCAAAAGGTTTATGAATACAAAAATGTGTATATCTTCAATATGAGTGTAAGTGGATATAAAGAAGGAACTGTATTCTTAGTTTCTATTGACAAAGACTCAAAGAAAATCGATAAATACAATGCCATCAGCAATGGTGATACAAAGGGCTTAGGTTCTAAAGTAACTGAAGCTCCATTTAAGAAGTCTTTGGAAGGAAAAGATGCGACTGGTGAATTGGATACAATTTCTGGTGCCACTGTTTCTTCTGGACCTGTTGTTAATGGTATTCATGAAGCGGCAAAACTTGTCGATAAATTAAAGTAAGGAGGTTATCTAGATGAATCGTTTTGAAAACTTTAAAGCGGGTTTAATTAAAGATAACCCAGTATTCTCATTATTCTTAGGAATTTGTTCAACACTAGCCATTACTACAACGGTAAACAATGCGATTGGTATGGGTGTTAGTGTTATCATCGTATTGATCATGTCCAACGTGATTATTTCATGTGTTCGTAAAATTACGCCAGATGAAATTCGTATTCCCGTTTATATTGTCATCATCGCCACATTGGTAAAAATCATTCAAATGTTGATTCAAGCCTATGCGCCAAGTTTAAATACAAGCTTAGGTGTATTCATTCCGTTGATTGTAGTTAACTGTATCATCTTGGGTCGTGCAGAAGCTTTCGCAAGTAAAAACGGCGTTTTAGATTCAGCTTTAGATGGTTTAGGAATGGGTTTAGGATATACTCTAGCAGTACTAGCGATGTCATTTATTCGTGAATTGATTTCAACAGGTGGAATCAAAGTGGTAAACCCATTTAACGAAGCTCAAGTTTGGTTAAACTTACACATTATTCCCGAAGATTTCACAGTAAGCATCTTTGGATCTAGTGTTGGAGCCTTCATTACATTTGCGGTTTTAGCCGCTGCTGTTGGTGCTTATAAACAACATGTAACAGCAAAAGAAGAAGCTGCAGCGAAGGAGGAAAAGTAAGATGGGTGAATTAATGGCACTTTTAGTAACGAGTGTTTTAGTTAACAACGTTATCTTAACTCAATTCTTAGGTATGTGCCCATTCATGGGTGTTTCTAAAAAGAAAAGCTCAGCAATCGGTATGGGTGTTGCCGTTGTCTTCGTTATCGTTGTTGCAGCACTTGTTACATATGCACTTTATTATTTAGTACTTGTACCTTTACAACTTGAATTTATGGATTTGATTACATTTATCTTGGTCATCGCTTCTTTAGTTCAATTAACAGAAATGTTCATTAAAAAGACAAGTCCTGCACTTTATAAATCATTAGGTGTTTACTTACCATTGATCACGACAAACTGTGTTGTTTTGAATGTATGTTTAGTAAATATTTCTAATAGTTATAACTTTGCACAAATGTTAGTATACTCAATCGGTACTCCATTAGGATTTGCCCTTGTATTATTCATTTTCTCTACAATTCGTGAAAGACTAGAACAAAGTGAAGTTCCAAATGCCTTCGTTGGTAATCCAATCGCCTTGATTGTGGCTGCCATCATGGCTATGGCATTCTCTTGCTTTACAGGAATTGTATAATGAAGTATTTATACGCAATATTATTTTTTGGCGCTTTAGTCGCTATCTATATTGTTTTGTATTTAATGAATAAAAAAACACCCAAACCAGAAGGGTGTGAAGATTTAAAAGCGGATTGTGACGGATGTAAGGATTATGCCTGCACAAACAATCCGGCTCACAATCAAGTGAAGGGAGAATAAATATGGTAATCGTAGCCGTAATTATGATGCTTGTACTTGGTGCAGTACTTGGCTTAGGTCTAGGTGTTGCCGATAAATATTTAAAAGTAGAAGCAGATGTACGTGTAGAGAAAGTAACATCATTACTACCTGGATATAACTGTGGTGGTTGTGGATTCCCTGGATGTAGTGGTATGGCTGAAGCTTTGGTTTCAAAAGATATGGATCATATCGCATGTAAACCTTGTAAAGCTGATAAGCGTCAAGAAATCATTGATTACTTGAAAAATACACCAGGACCTGATGGTTCTACTATCGAAGTAAAAGGATAAAATGAAAAAGGCGGAAATTGAAATTCCGTCTTTTACTCTACTTGATGTTCTTTAATGATATCTAATAAATAGCTTTCATCTGGATCAATATAGATTGTTTTATTGGATTTCATGGTCACAAAACCAATCTTAGATCCTGGTACCTTTTTAATTTGGGAAATTAAACAATAATCTACAGGTACTGAACTTGAATCTTTACCTTTAGAATAATAGGCCGCTAGTTGAGCGCATAATCGAATTTGTGTTTCTGTAAAGTCATCGCTTTTTAATAGGACATGAGATCCATGATAGTCTTTCACATGGAACCATAAGTCATTCTTGCGTGAGACTTGGTGTGTCACATAGTTATTTTGAATGTTATTTTTACCTACATAGATTTCACAATCATCAAATACTAAATGAAGAACATTTGGTTTATTGTTCTTCTTTTTGCGCTTATTGTCCTTTTTAGGCATCAATACACGTTGTTTAACAAGTTCTTCACGTATTTCTCCCGCATCAAAGACGCTGCAGTGTTGAAGCTGTTCTTCGAGCTGTGTATAGTATTCAATATCTTCTTTACATTGTTCAATTTGTTCTTCTAAGATCACTAAACTACGTTTCATCTTGTGATATTTCTGATAGTACTTATTGGCATTGGTTTTTAAATCAAAGCGCATATCGATTGGAATCGTTACATCTTCGTTTGTTTCAAAAGAAGGCAATACGATTGTCTTTTCTTTTTGAATCTGGTACATATACGCAAAGATCAAATCTCCATATTCTTGATATTTATGATAGTCTTTACCATCTTCTAAGGCTTGTTCTAGCTTTGGAAGCTTTTTTGTTTGTTTCTGTTTTTCCTTTTCTACAGTACGAATGATATCGCCATATTGTTCTTTGATACGTTTTTTTTGTTCGTCTTCTTCATATAAATGATTTAAACCTTCCATGATCGTGTAGGTCTTTGGTTGTTCATTTAAATGTTTAAGTTCAATACAATGAAAATCCTTTTTATAAATATATAAAGTATTTGAAGAAATAAGCTCATTCAAAATATCCATATATTTTTCGTTATTGTTTATACGATATAAAAATTCATTTGAAAGTAATGGTGAAAAGCCATAGATCTGTTTGACAAGACTTTGATCTAAATCGATATCTTTGATCTCAAATGGATTTTTCTTCTCTGGTTGAGCAGGAGCTACATATTTTGCGCCTGGATGAATGAATCTTTTGGCATTTTCATATACTGGAATACGTTTTAATGCATCTACAATGACGCCATCTTTAACTAAGATCATATTGGCGTATTTTCCCATAAGTTCGATGTTTAGATCGTATTTTACAAGATCTTGAAATTCATTGCGACAAGATAGATGTAAACATAAAATGCGGTCGTAGCCTACTTGTTCAAAGGATTCAACAATGGCTTGCGAGCATTGTTTTCTTAAGACCATCACAAAGTTGGAAGGTTCGGGTTGAATGCCGGGAATAAAGTTTGCGATATATACACGGTTTGTGTTGGAGTGTACATTGATGACAAGCTTTTGGTTTCCTTCATTACGTGTGTGTAGATGAATCAATATTTCTTCATCGCTGATATTTTGTATTTTACCAATTTTACATGGGGTATATGCGTTTAATTTTTCTTGAATATTGTATAAAAATAATCCGTCAATAGCCATAGTGGACCTCCTTAGTCTGATAAAGATTATAACATAGTTAATAGTAGTTACGCATGAAAAATAAAATGGCTTAAATAAACTAAATCGGAAACTCTATTA
>NZ_QSPK01000169.1:389-594 GCF_003436425.1 Eubacterium sp. TM05-53 | reverse complement strand
GATCTAGTATCTATACAGCTACAAGTGCTGATTTTAACTGGGATGAAATCTTTAAAGATTGTGCATGGTTCCATATTACAGGTATTACACCAGCTTTATGTGACAATGTTGCAGAATTAACAATTGAAGCTTGTAAGAAAGCCAAGGAACATGGAGTTAAGATCTCATGTGACTTGAACTATCGTAACAAGTTATGGTCAAAAGA
>NZ_QSPK01000169.1:0-379 GCF_003436425.1 Eubacterium sp. TM05-53 | reverse complement strand
CAAGTTATGGTCAAAAGAAAAAGCTGGTGAAGTCATGGCTAAGATCTGTGAATATGTCGATGTATGTATTGCGAACGAAGAAGATGCAGCCGATGTATTTGGAATCAAAGCCAGTGATACAGATGTAACAAGTGGTGAAGTCAATCGCGAAGGATATAAGGAAGTAGCTAGTGAATTGACACGTCGCTTTGGATTTGAAAAAGTAGCAATCACATTAAGAGAGTCAATCAATGCCAACATCAACAACTGGTCAGCCATGTTGTATGATGGAAAAGATTACTATTTCTCAAAGAAATACAAGATGCAGATCGTAGACAGAGTCGGTGGTGGAGACAGCTTTGGAGCTGGATTGATTGCGGCATGCCTAGAAGGATATGAT
>NZ_QSPK01000168.1:353-602 GCF_003436425.1 Eubacterium sp. TM05-53 | reverse complement strand
CAAATCCTTTAAGCGAGTGATCTTATAGATGTTTTTCAATCTAAGTAGTACGTACTGTAACTTTTCTGTGTTATCCATTCCTTGGGTTTCTCTTTGCATGACAAAAAGAGCGTTGTAGCGATTTATATATTTTGATGCTACCCCTTTATATTTTTGTAGTCTTTCTTCAATCAATTTGTGGAAACTGTTTACTGTATTTAAATGATTGAATTTATCATATGACTCATGACTGATTAACACTTTCTTAGT
>NZ_QSPK01000168.1:0-343 GCF_003436425.1 Eubacterium sp. TM05-53 | reverse complement strand
GACTGATTAACACTTTCTTAGTACAGTTCTTACTTTCTATAAGTTCGTTGTAACTGTTAGAACCATCTAGCATTACAAAAGATTTTGATTCAAGACATTCACCAAATCTTAATAAATCTATAGATGATGGCTTGCCATAATTTAAGGTTCTGGCAATTGTATGTCCAAATCTTTGTATTGCAGTGATGATACATATCTGCTGATTAGACAAGCCTCTTTTTGTAGCAGGTGTTCCACGATGTTTAGGTTCTACTCCATCAATTTTAGTTCCTTTATGATTGTAAGGAGTATACTTTTCATCCATCTCAACTTCATTACCTACTGTGTATGGGACGTTCCTCAG
>NZ_QSPK01000167.1 GCF_003436425.1 Eubacterium sp. TM05-53 | reverse complement strand
GATTGTATTATTGAAAGTCGAGTGAATGTGTGCACATCCTCGCGCAATATTCTTTTTAACACGTCTTTTACGTGTCTTCTGTACTTTTGCCATTCTTTACTCTCCTTCCCTACTACTTCTTCTTGTTAGCCACTGTCTTGGCTTTTCCTTTACGTGTTCTTGCGTTTGTCTTTGTTCTTTGTCCACGTACTGGCAATCCTTTTCTGTGACGCATTCCTCTATAACATCCAATTTCCATCAATCTCTTGATGTTTAATTGTACTTCTCTTCTTAAGTCTCCTTCGACTTTGATTGCATCGATTGTTTTACGAATTGCATTTAATTGTTCTTCAGTTAAATCTTTTACTCGAACATCTTCACTGATGCCTGCTTCTTCCAATACTTTCTTTGATGTTGTCAATCCAATACCATAGATGTATGTCAATGAAATGACAACTCGCTTGTCGTTTGGAATATCTACTCCTGCTATACGAGCCATTTAGTTTCCTCCTACTTTAGTTTCCTTGTCTCTGTTTGTGTTTTGGGTTTTCACAAATTACCATCACACGTCCTTTGCGTCGAATTACTCGACACTTGTCGCAGATTGGTTTAACAGATGGTCTTACTTTCATCTTT
>NZ_QSPK01000166.1 GCF_003436425.1 Eubacterium sp. TM05-53 | reverse complement strand
GAGGCATCATCAACATGTGTGGGTAAATGTTAATCAAATTGTATAAAATTTGACTGTCTTATTTTATAAGGCAGTTCTATTTTTTTGTACAGGTCTGAACAGACAATCATAATCATGTCTATTAGGTTTTGAATATTTCTAAAGCCATATGCTTTTCGAATCATAACTTTAATTTTATTGTTCATAGATTCTATTCGTGCATTAGATAATCCATGTCGTACTGTTGCGATTATAGCCTCTTTATGTCTTCTTATTTTTTTACTCAATTCTACAAATACTGGTATCCTGCATCTGCATGACCATGACAGCCATTTATTTAGTTCGTGCTCTACATTTTCTTTTCCACATTGAAAAACGAATCTTAACCCTTCTTTTAATTGATATCCTCTGAATAGTATTGGATACAGATGTTTTATCTCTTCTAATTTATTTTTCTGATATGGAGTCAAGTTCTCTGGATTCTTTCCTAATGGATATTTTGCGCCTTTTATAGAAGGTGCTTTTTTTACAACTTCTTCTCCATTTTTAGGACGACCTCTTCCACGCTTTGGTTGGCTTTTGTCATCTTTTAAGGAGCTATGCCATATTTCTTTACGAAGTGCATCCATAGCGTCTACAGCCCATGAAACAACATGAAAACCATCGATACATCTTTCTGCATTTGGACAGTATTCATCAATGCATGATTTGATCCATCTTGCACCATCAGCAGATACTAGAGTGATTCTGTTTCTTTGTTCTTCTGTTAAAAGTTTAAAAAACTTT
>NZ_QSPK01000165.1 GCF_003436425.1 Eubacterium sp. TM05-53 | reverse complement strand
CGTCAACTTCTCGTGATTTATAAACATCTATAATTTCAAATGATTAAAAATAGTCTAAATTAGTTTTAAATAAAGCTGATTTGGACTTTTTTTGTTCCTGAGTTTGTGTTATAATAGATGTATAAAATATACATCTTGTGAGGTCTTTTTATGATTAATTATAAACCAGTGGATTTACCGGATCGTACGGTCACGGTTCGAACTAAAAGTGGTACTTATGTGTATCTGACACAGAGTGTTGAATATTCCTCAAAACTTAAATGTTCTCGTCCTAAAAGAATTGCGATTGGAAAGTTAAATGAAGAAGGAATGTTGATTCCTAACCAGAATTATTTTGATCTTTATGGTAAGCCTGTTGAACTTGACGTTCCAGGTGGGAGAGCTGATTCTATATCTTGTGGTCCGTTTGTCGTTGTAGACTCGATTGCCAGAAAGACACAGCTTATGGATGTGCTTGAAAGTGTATTTCCAGAACAGTGGGAAAAGATACTTGATTTAGCTACATATATGATGATGACAGAAAACAATGTTATGCAGTATTTTGAGGATTATGGTTACCATCATGCATTGTTTAATGAAAGTAATTTTACGGACAGCACAATTGGAAGACTGTTTGACAATATGAATATAAAGGACATGGATCTGTTTATAAGAGCATGGGTGAAAATGCACGCAGATAAAGATATCTATATTTCCTATGATTCAACAAATATGAACTGTGTTGCGGGAAATCTTGAACTTGCCGAATATGGTCATGCCAAAGATAATCCGGACCTTCCACAGGTGAACATGTCACTTGG
>NZ_QSPK01000164.1:325-809 GCF_003436425.1 Eubacterium sp. TM05-53 | reverse complement strand
GTCGAATTACTCGACACTTGTCGCAGATTGGTTTAACAGATGGTCTTACTTTCATCTTTAATCGTCTCCTTATTTGCGTCTAAATGTAATACGCCCACGTGTTAAGTCATACGGTGAAATTTCAACGGTAACACGATCACCTGGTAAAATGCGAATGTGATGCATACGGATTTTACCAGAAACGTGAGCTAGAATCTCGTGTCCGTTTTCCAATTTAACTTTAAAAGCTGCATTGGGTAAAGTGTCAACTACGATACCATCAATTTCGATCATATCTTGTTTAGCCATGAATCCTACACTCCTCCTTCTATCAAAAAATGAAATGATGTTAGGCATAAAATGCCATCTACCATTTTAACAAAAAAGCGATAAATATCCAAGTAGAATTTAAAAAAAACACAACTTTATTAAGTTGTGTTACTAACAAGTGGTGGAGAAGGACAGATTCGAACTGCCGAACCAAAAGGAACTGAGTTACAGTCAG
>NZ_QSPK01000164.1:0-315 GCF_003436425.1 Eubacterium sp. TM05-53 | reverse complement strand
TGAAGATGTATATGAATTTATAAAAAGTGCCAAGGATTAATCCTTGGTACTTTTTATATAATAAAAAAACTCGCATTTGCGAGTTAATGTTTACATGGAGCAGGTGATGAGAATCGAACTCACGTAGTCAGCTTGGAAGGCTGAAGTTCTACCATTGAACTACACCTGCAAATATAAGTGGTGACCCGTGGGCGATTCGAACGCCCGACCCTTTGATTAAAAGTCAAATGCTCTACCAACTGAGCTAACGGGTCACAAGTGGTGCCGACTATAGGAATTGAACCCACAACCTACTGATTACAAGTCAGTTGCTCT
>NZ_QSPK01000163.1 GCF_003436425.1 Eubacterium sp. TM05-53 | reverse complement strand
TGCAAGCTTGTCTATATGCGCTCTTCCGAAAGAAACAGATATCAGAATTGTTTGACAGTTTCTAATATCGGTCTTGCTTCTGCAGTTTCTGATCCTTTTGGTAAAACTGCTACAAACATCATGAAGGAATTGATGCAATCTGAAGTAATTGAAGATGACAAGATTTTGAAACTTATTCATAAAAACTGCAAAGATAAAGACAAGATCTTAGATTCATTACAGGGATACCACATCGAATCAGATCAACGCTTTAAAATGGATACAGTTATGAATCATATTGAGTATCTCGATAAACAGATTCAAGCCTGTGAAGCTGAACTTATCAAAAGAGCTTATCCTTTGCGAGACTATTTCCAACACATAACTCATATCAAGGGAATCAGTGCACTCTCAGCTATTTTGATTGTTTCCGAGATTGGTACAGATATGAATCAGTTTGAATCCGATAAGCAGCTTGTCAATTGGGCAGGTCTTTCTCCTGCAAACAATGAAAGTGCAAATAAGAAAAAATCCGTTCGCATCTCTAAAGCTGGTCAATACCTAAAACCATTGCTTGTTCAATGTGCACTTTCTTCTATTAAAGACAAGAATTCATACTTCGGAATCAAATACTGTCGAATCAAAAAACGCAGAGGCCATAAGAAGGCGATTATCGCAATAGCACGAATGATGCTTGTCTGTATATATCACATGATTCTTACGGGTGAAGAGTTTAATCCATGTGATTATGAATCTTTAACAAATCCAAAGCCGAAAAAAGAACCAACAATGACTGTTGAATCTGCTTTACAATTCTTAAAAGATTCAAACTTTGATTTTTCTTCAATTCAGTT
>NZ_QSPK01000162.1 GCF_003436425.1 Eubacterium sp. TM05-53 | reverse complement strand
CAGGAGAGAACTAGGCTTTATAAAAAAAGCCCACACTCGTAAGAGTGTGTTAGTTCAATTAGAAAAAGGAGTTCCCGTATGAAAGATTGTTATTTTTCAAGAAAAAAATTCATTACGAACTATATTGTCGCAATTATCACTTTCATCATCACTCTTACAATAGGAATTTCGATTTTTTTTAATATTGTTCAATCTTCCGTTGAAAAAAATTCAAGAGAAACACTCATTACCAATGTTGTAAGGCAAAGTGAACATTTAAATACGATTCTAAATATCAACTACTCCTATTTAAATGTACTTGCACAAGAACTATCTAAATCTCAAGATTTATTTTCAGAAGATAATATATCTTTAATTCAAGCCTTCATGGAAAACACAGATTTAAATCGTACGGCAATTATCGATCCAAATGGAAATGCCCTATATGACAATGAAGTTATAAAGAATGTAGCTCATCGCCGATATTTTAAAGAAGCCATGCAAGGTAAACAATCTCTTTCGGATCCTTTAGAAAGCAGTGTTGACCAACAAACACGTGTCATCTTATGCGTACCCATCTTTAGAGATAAACAAGTCATTGGTGTTGTGGGCGGTTCTTACAATGTCACAAAGCTAGGAAACATGTTGTTTGATGATTTGTTTGAGGGACAAGGAAAAAGTTTTATTGTTTATCAAGATGGAAATCTAATCACTCGAGATAAAGAATATACAAAGAAGCATAATATAAATACAGTGGATAATTTGTTTGATGTTTGTGATCAAAAGAAAATCAAAACAGATTTTAAAAGGCTTAACTAGCAATTTGGTGACATTGTTATAATTCTGGTTTTTATCATTTAT
>NZ_QSPK01000161.1 GCF_003436425.1 Eubacterium sp. TM05-53 | reverse complement strand
TCGTTCCTCTATTTCCAAGACTTTTCTTGTATTTACTTCCTACTTTTCGACTCTACTCTGTTGTTTTAAAATCAAATAAACCTCGGCCTTTGTAGCTTCTGGATAAGGCAGTACAAATAGAATTCCAATTCCGCAACAAATTAAGCCTAAAATGATCCATCCTAAAAAAGATAAATCTAAGACAAATAAATCCATCTTTTGTCCAGTTGTCATTTGTTTAGATAAAGAGAAGGCTTGAGAAGCAGAAAGATTTGGATTTTCTGCCAACAAATATGGAATCATAGAATATTCATATGCCTTAATAAGCCCAGGCACTATAAACAGGAATAGCCATAGTAGTGTTTTTAAATCCATTAAAAACATGATCTTCACAACATTTAAATAGTTGCCTTTAAAACCCTTAAATATTTCACTAAGTTCAGGATTCTCATCATGATTCTTAATAAAATATCCATTTTTTCCAACTACAATGACATTACCAATAAAGATTGTATAGAGTATACCTAGAATACTGGCAACAGAAATGAATGAATAAAATATATATTGGAAATTAGATGAATAAAATATAGGCTGAGAATCATAAGAAAGATTGTTTGAAGTAAAGTCTTGTACTCTTTCAATAATGGTTGTTTTTTCACCTATCAATGTTGATGCGATCAACGTAACCACAAACATCTTCCAATAGTTTCGTTTCATGATTTGTTTGGCTTGTTCTTTAACTTGTTGTCGATTCCACATAGGTAGTCACCTTCTTTCTTGTAGTTTAATTTTATCACATAAGAAAATGAATAATGTGGAAAAGATGGATGATTGTACGGTTCGTATAGAAAAAGAAAACCATTCTAGTGTTGGCGTCTAGAATGGTTTCTTTTTGTTTATTATTATTTT
>NZ_QSPK01000160.1 GCF_003436425.1 Eubacterium sp. TM05-53 | reverse complement strand
ACATCTCTATTTAATTCTATACTTCAATTATGGACACTACTTATCATTCAAACATTCCAGTTGAAGCTCTATCTCTTTTAGATTGTGATGTTCGAAATTTCGATTTCAATCACCCTATCAAAAATATCTTCTTCGATAATATTGACTATATTCGAAAACTAGATGCTTCTGGTAAAGCTCGTCCTTGTATTTTAGACAATGTAGAACGTTCTCTTCTTTGCCATACATGCTATCTTGGTTTTGATCAGTTTGAATGTACGGATTGTGACAACTGGAATATTATTCCACATTCTTGTCATTCTAGATTTTGTAATGCATGTGGTGTTAAATATGCCAAACAGCTTGCAGCCAAGGCTACCTCTTTTTGTCTTGACTGCCCTCATAGACACATTGTCTTTACTATTCCTGAAGAACTTAGAAACTGGTTCAGACAGGATCGTACTCGACTCAATCTTTTGTTTGTTGCTTCTAGAAACACCATTTCCATTCTCACCAATAAATCTCTTGCTGATAAACTCAAAAAGAAAAAATTATCTGATACCCACTATATATTCAAAGACATTCCTGTTCGTAATGAATTTGGCATGATTGCCACTATACATACTTTTGGAAGGGACCTTAAATGGAATCCACACATTCATTGTCTTATCCCTGAATTGATCTATTCTTTTAAAAAAGATAAAATCAAAACATTTCAACATTTCAATTTCATTAAGCTTAGAAAAACATTTCAATTTGAATTAATTCGACTCATACAGGAAGCCGGTGGTTTAAAGAAACCTGAAGAAAAGAACAGACTCTATAAAGATCATCCTAAAGGATTCTATGTCTACGCCAAATTCAAATCCCCTGACAACGCTTCTAACGATGCTTCAGCTAATAAAAATAGTAAAGATATTCAAGGCTGCGTAAACTATT
>NZ_QSPK01000016.1 GCF_003436425.1 Eubacterium sp. TM05-53 | reverse complement strand
GGAATGATTTGGTAATATAGATGAGCACTGCTGAGGTGCACATGATCTTTGAAAACTGAACAGGAAATAAAAATACAAACTAAAACGTCAATTTCGAAACAAACAATTAATTGAAATAAAGATGTCAGAGACATCTGAGAGCTAAATCAAATGGAGAGTTTGATCCTGGCTCAGGATGAACGCTGGCGGCATGCCTAATACATGCAAGTCGAACGAGAGGAAGGAAAGCTTGCTTTTCTGAATCTAGTGGCGAACGGGTGAGTAACACGTAGGTAACCTGCCCATGTGCCCGGGATAACTTCTGGAAACGGATGCTAAAACCGGATAGGTAGCAGACAAGCATTTGACTGCTATTAAAGTGGCTTTGGCCATGAACATGGATGGACCTGCGGTGCATTAGCTAGTTGGTGAGGTAACGGCCCACCAAGGCGACGATGCATAGCCGGCCTGAGAGGGCGGACGGCCACATTGGGACTGAGACACGGCCCAAACTCCTACGGGAGGCAGCAGTAGGGAATTTTCGTCAATGGGGGGAACCCTGAACGAGCAATGCCGCGTGAGTGAGGAAGGTCTTCGGATCGTAAAGCTCTGTTGTAAGAGAAAAACGGCACTCATAGGGAATGATGAGTGAGTGATGGTATCTTACCAGAAAGTCACGGCTAACTACGTGCCAGCAGCCGCGGTAATACGTAGGTGGCGAGCGTTATCCGGAATGATTGGGCGTAAAGGGTGCGTAGGTGGCAGATCAAGTCTGGAGTAAAAGGTATGGGCTCAACCCGTACTGGCTCTGGAAACTGATCAGCTAGAGAACAGAAGAGGACGGCGGAACTCCATGTGTAGCGGTAAAATGCGTAGATATATGGAAGAACACCGGTGGCGAAGGCGGCCGTCTGGTCTGGATACTGACACTGAAGCACGAAAGCGTGGGGAGCAAATAGGATTAGATACCCTAGTAGTCCACGCCGTAAACGATGAGAACTAGGTGTTGGGGGAATAACTCAGTGCCGCAGTTAACGCAGTAAGTTCTCCGCCTGGGGAGTATGCACGCAAGTGTGAAACTCAAAGGAATTGACGGGGGCCCGCACAAGCGGTGGAGTATGTGGTTTAATTCGAAGCAACGCGAAGAACCTTACCAGGCCTTGACATCCCTTGCAGAGGTATAGAGATATATCCGAGGTTATCAAGGAGACAGGTGGTGCATGGTTGTCGTCAGCTCGTGTCGTGAGATGTTGGGTTAAGTCCCGCAACGAGCGCAACCCTTGTGATATGTTACTAACATTGAGTTGAGGACTCATATCAGACTGCCGGTGATAAACCGGAGGAAGGTGGGGATGACGTCAAATCATCATGCCCCTTATGGCCTGGGCTACACACGTACTACAATGGCGTCTACAAAGAGCGGCAAGCCTGTGAAGGCAAGCGAATCTCATAAAGGACGTCTCAGTTCGGATTGAAGTCTGCAACCCGACTTCATGAAGCTGGAATCGCTAGTAATCGCGAATCAGCATGTCGCGGTGAATACGTTCTCGGGCCTTGTACACACCGCCCGTCAAACCATGGGAGTTGGTAATGCCCGAAGCCGGTGGCATAACCTTTCGAGGAGTGAGCCGTCGAAGGCAGGACCGATGACTGGGGTTAAGTCGTAACAAGGTATCCCTACGGGAACGTGGGGATGGATCACCTCCTTTCTAAGGAGAAAGAAGAAGAGTGGAAATTGAGGAAGTAGGTTGTAAAATCCTGTTTAGTTTTGAGAGGTCAGAGACTTCTCAGAGTGATCGATCTTTGAAAACTGAGCAACTAAGAAGAAAAGACATAACAGAAAAGGTCTAAAACGTAAGTTGTAAGATAAACTGAGAAAACAGTAAAAAACAGTTCTTGAAAAAGAACATCTCGAAACACACGAGAACCACTGATTAAGTAAGGAAGGGCGTACGGCGAATGCCTGGCCACTCGAAACTGAAGAAGGACGCGCCAAACTGCGAAAAGCTCCGTGAAGCTGTAAGGAAGCGAAGAAGCGGAGGTGTCCGAATGGGGGAACCCGGCAGCAGACATGAGCTGTCATCTGCAGGTGAATACATGGCCTGCAAGAGAGGTACCCGGCGAACTGAAACATCTAAGTAGCCGGAGGAAAAGAAAACAACAGTGATTCCCTGAGTAGCGGCGAGCGAAAGGGGAGAAGCCCAAACCGGTTGAAGGACCGGGGTTGAAGGACCATGATATGGCAAGAACGAGGATAGGAGAACGGGATCGAAAGCCCGGCCGAAGAAGGTGAAAGCCCTGTAACCGAAATCCGAGTAAAGCCTAATGGGATCCTGAGTACGGCGAGACACGAGGAATCTTGTCGGAAGCAGGCGGGACCATCCGCCAAGGCTAAATATAAACGAGTGAGCGATAGTGAACCAGTACCGTGAGGGAAAGGTGAAAAGAACCGCGGGAGCGGAGTGAAAGAGAACCTGAAACCGTATGCCTACAAGAAGTCAGAGCCCGTTAAGGGGTGATGGCGTGCCTTTTGTAGAATGAACCGGCGAGTTGCGACAGACTGCGAGGTTAAGGAGGAAAGACCGGAGCCGAAGCGAAAGCGAGTCTTAATAGGGCGAAAGTAGGATGTTGCAGACCCGAAACCGGGTGATCTAGCCATGAGCAGGTTGAAGTTGAGGTGAAACTCAATGGAGGACCGAACCGACTACCGTTGAAAAGTTAGCGGATGACTTGTGGCTAGGGGAGAAATTCCAATCGAACCCGGAGATAGCTGGTTCTCCCCGAAATAGCTTTAGGGCTAGCGTCGGAAAGAACCTTAGTGAAGGTAGAGCACTGAATGTGTGATGGCCCCATCCCGGGGTACTGAATACAATCAAACTGCGAATGTCATTAAGGATGTCCGGCAGTCAGACTGTGAGTGATAAGGTCCATGGTCAAGAGGGAAACAGCCCAGACCGCCAGTTAAGGTCCCAAAATACAGGCTAAGTGGAAAAGGATGTGGGGATGCCCAGACAACTAGGAGGTTGGCTCAGAAGCAGCCATCCTTTAAAGAGTGCGTAACAGCTCACTAGTCGAGTGACCCTGCGCCGAAAATGTACCGGGGCTAAGCCTGATACCGAAACTGCGGATTGTAGGAAACTATAGTGGTAGGGGAGCGTTGTATACGAGCAGAAGCCGTACCGTGAGGAGCGGTGGATTGTATAGAAGTGAGAATGCCGGTGTGAGTAGCGAGATGTAGGTGAGAATCCTACACACCGAAAGCCCAAGGATTCCAGGGGAAGGTTCGTCCGCCCTGGGTAAGTCGGGACCTAACGCGAGGCCGAAAGGCGTAGTGGATGGAAAGCAGGCGAAAGATTCCTGCACCCGTATATGGAGCGAAGGAGTGACGGAGACGGATAGTGTGACCCTCTTAATGGATTGAGGGCGAAGCGAAGCGGCTGGTTACCAGGCAAATCCGGTAACCGAAAAGGCTAGAGCGTGACAGGTAAGCGAAATCTTAGGAAAGTAGCGAAGCACATGATGACGGCTTCCAGGAAAAGCTTCTGGCAATGCATATGCGGCCCGTACCAAAACCGACACAGGTGGGCAGGGAGAGAATCCCGAGGTGAGCGAGAGAACTGTTGCCAAGGAACTCGGCAAAATGACTCCGTAAGTTAGCGAGAAGGAGTGCTTAAGCAATTAAGCCGCAGTGAAGAGGCCCAAGCGACTGTTTAACTAAAACACAGCTCTCTGCGAAGTCGCAAGACGAAGTATAGGGGGTGACACCTGCCCGGTGCTGGAAGGTTAAGAGGATCTGTTAAGAGCGATCTGAAGCAGTGATCCGAAGCCCCAGTGAACGGCGGCCGTAACTATAACGGTCCTAAGGTAGCGAAATTCCTTGTCAGGTAAGTTCTGACCCGCACGAAAGGTGTAACGATTTGGGCGCTGTCTCGGCAGCAGACTCGGTGAAATCTTAGTACCTGTGAAAATGCAGGTTACCCGCAACTAGACGGAAAGACCCCATGGAGCTTTACTGCAGCCTGATATTGAATTCTGGTCATACATGTACAGGATAGGTGGGAGACAAAGAGACGTGCACGCCAGTGTACGAGGAGTCGCCGTTGGGATACCACTCTTGTGTGACCGGGGTTCTAACCTGGTATCGAGAACAGGTACGGGGAGAGTGTCAGGTGGGCAGTTTGACTGGGGCGGTCGCCTCCCAAAGAGTAACGGAGGCGCCCAAAGGTACGCTCAGATTGGATGGAAACCAATCGTCGAGTGCAATTGCAGAAGCGTGCTTGACTGTGAGACAAACAAGTCGAACAGGGACGAAAGTCGGGAATAGTGATCCGGCGGTGCCGAATGGAAGGGCCGTCGCTCAACGGATAAAAGCTACCCTGGGGATAACAGGCTGATCTCGCCCAAGAGTTCACATCGACGGCGAGGTTTGGCACCTCGATGTCGGCTCATCGCATCCTGGAGCTGGATTCGGTTCCAAGGGTTGGGCTGTCCGCCCATTAAAGCGGTACGCGAGCTGGGTTCAGAACGTCGTGAGACAGTTCGGTCCCTATCTGTTGTGGGCGAAGGAGATCTGCGGAGAGCTGTCCTCAGTACGAGAGGACCGGGATGGACCTACCGCTGGTGCACCGGTTGTTCCGCCAGGGGCATAGCCGGGTAGCTAAGTAGGGAAAGGATAAGCGCTGAAAGCATCTAAGCACGAAGCCTACTCCAAGATGAGATCTCCCATTCGCAAGAAGTAAGACCCCTTAAAGACGATAAGGTAGATAGGCCAGGGATGGAAGTGCAGTGATGTACGGAGTTGACTGGTACTAATCGGTCGAGGACTTAATCAGGAATATGGAATTTCTTCAGAATAGTTGTTCGGTTTTGAGGGATCGAAAGAGAACTCAAGATCCGGTGGCGATAGCAAAGTGGACACACCTGAACTCATCCCGAACTCAGAAGTTAAGCACTTTCACGGCGACAATAGTTGGGCTTGCCCCTGCGAAGATAGCTAGCTGCCGGGTCCTTTTTTTTTAGATTTTTGTTGATTCTTATATATAAATTTGATATTTTCTTTACTAAGGGATATTGTATTGTGGCATTCAAGGAGGCCGTTCATGTATAAAGTGAGTATATTGATTCCAGTATATAATGTGGAAAAATATTTATCGAAATGTCTGGAATCTATTCTTTTACAGACATACAAAAATATAGAGATCATAATTATTAATGACGGAACTACAGATTCATCATTGGATATTGCTGAATTATATGCTTCTAAATATGATTTCATTCATGTTTATAGCTATGAAAATGCTGGTATTTCTACAACACGAAATCGTGCATTAGAAAAGGCAACAGGGGATTATTATTTATTTGTGGATAGTGATGATTATTTAAATCCGCATATGATTGAAAAAATGGTAAATGAAGCTATAAAAACAAATAGTGATATTGTTACATGTGGATATCGTATTGAGTATAAGGGATTATCCATTCCTGTGAGTCCAATGTGTAAAAAGACAATAGATTCTTTATCTGTACTAAGAGCATTGAGTCAAAATAAAGGTATTAACAATTATCCTTGGGGAAAATTATATGCGGCTTCTTGTTTTAAGGATGTAAAATTTCCGGATGAGAAAAAGGGATTTGAAGATACATACACAGTTTTTAAAGCAATTTATAACGCAAATCGAGTTTCAATAATGCCTAACTGTTATTATCATTATGTTAAACGTCCAGGCTCTTTAACGGATCATATGGATATTGTACAGGCATATGAAATGCGTGCTGCTTATGAATATCAGGAACTTTGTCTACATCAATGGTTCCCTAATGAAAATTTTTATTATGACATCAATTTTTATAATAGTGATATGGTGATTTTATATACATTAATATTTTTCTATTCTAAAAAGGATCGGCCTGTCTATGTGCCGGCTGTTATTGATTGGTCAAAAATCAATATATTCTATCGCATTGGATATGTTGTGTGGCGTTTGATCGCATGTGTTAAGTTTGGATGGTCTTTAAAATGGCAAGAGAATTAATTCGTAAGGCAACTCTAGAAGATATGCCTGTTTTATTAGAAATTTATGATAGAGCTAGAAAATTTATGGCTTCAACGGGAAATGTAAATCAATGGACAAATGGATATCCATCACAAGAAATATTGGCAGAAGATATTGCCAAAAACGAAATGTATGTCTTAGAAGACGAAGATGGCATTCAGGCAAGTTTTGTATTTTATTGTGGTATTGATCCTTGCTACAATAAAATATATGATGGTCAATGGCTAAACGATGAACCATATGGTGTTATTCATCGTATCGCAACTCGTGGTTTAAAAAAACATATGGCAGATATTATATTAGAGTATTGTTCTTCTAAAATTAATAATATTCGCATGGATACACATATTGACAATAAGCCTATGCAAAATTTCATGTTGAAGCATGGATTTAAGCATGTGGGTACAATTTATTTAAAAAATGGACAAAGTCGACTGGCCTTCCATTGTAATTTAAATAAAAATTAGGTAAACTTAAAACAGTTTGGGGAGATTATTATTTATGGCATTTGAATCATTAAGTGAACGCTTAAATAAAGCATTTAAAAATATTTCAGGACAGGGAAAACTGACTGAGAAAAATATGAATGACATGTTGAAAGAAGTGCGCATGTCATTATTAGAGGCGGATGTTAATTACGATGTAGTAAAGAGCTTTGTCGAAAATGTAAAAGAAAAAGCACTTGGACAAGAAGTATTGGATTCTTTAAATCCTAGTCAAATGGTTGTCAAAATCGTACATGACGAGTTGCAAGTATTATTAGGTGAAGAAGATGCTCGTATTCACTTTAAAAAGCAAGGCATGACTACGGTTATGATGGTTGGTTTACAGGGTACTGGTAAAACAACTGCGAGTGCAAAGATTGCCAATTACTGCAAGAACAAATTAGCACGTCGTGTTTTATTAGTTGCATGCGATGTTGTTCGTCCTGCCGCTATTGAACAGTTACAGACGTTAGGAAAAAGTATTGATGTCGAAGTATTTACTTGTGGACCAGAAACATCTGCAGTAGAAACGGCAAGACAGGCATTGGCCTATGCGAAAGATCGTCAAAAAGATTTAGTGATCTTTGATACGGCGGGTCGTTTGCACATTGATGAAGCATTGATGCAAGAGCTTCAACAAATGAAAGAACTTGTTGTTCCTGATGAAATCTTATTAACTGTCGATGCGATGACAGGTCAAGATATTGTGACTGTTGCCAAAGAATTTAATGAACAATTATCTGTAACAGGATTGATCGTTACCAAAATGGATGGCGATGCACGTGGTGGTGGATTGTTGTCAGTTCGTTCTATCACAAATGTACCTGTATTATTTGTGTCAAATGGTGAAAAGGTGGATGACTTAGAGGAGTTCCACCCAGATCGTATGGCAGATCGTATCTTGGGAATGGGAGATATTGTCACTTTAGTTGAACAGGCTCAAGATAAATTAGATATGGACGTTCAGATGAAAACGGCTGAACGTATGAAACAGGGTGTATTCACATTCAATGATTTATTAGCACAATTAGGCCAGGTTTCTAAAATGGGATCTATGCAGAAAATGATGAATATGATTCCTGGCATTAACAAGGTAGCTAAAAATTTAGATGATGAAAAAATGAATTCACAGATGAAAAAAAGTGAAGCCATTATTTTATCAATGACGGAATATGAACGTGAAAATCCATCATGTTTAAAGGCATCCAGAAAGAATCGTATTGCCAAAGGTGCGGGTGTTAAAGTCATGGATGTCAATCGTTTGATCAATCAATTAGAACAGATGCAGATGATGACAAAGATGATGAGTGGTAAGGCAAAACTTCCTGATATGGCTGCACTACAGAATATGCAACGTGGAGGCGGAATGCCTGGAATGTCAAAGCATTCTGGTAGTAAAAAACAGAAAGCAAAAAAGAAAAAGAAGAAAAAATAAAAAAGTTAAGGTGTAAAGTAAAAATACTTGACACCTTATTTTATTCATGTTATTCTTTATGAGCTTTAATAAATTAGAAAAGGTAGGAATTTAAATATGGTTAAATTACGTTTGAAAAGAATGGGTAAAAAGGGAGCTCCTTTCTACCGTATAGTAGCTGCTGACTCACGTAGTCCTCGTGATGGTCGTTTTATCGAACAAATCGGTACTTACAACCCAACTAAAGCTGAAGAAAAAGTAACTTTAGACAAAGAATTAGCAAAGAAATGGTTAAGCAACGGTGCACAACCAACTGATACAGTTCGTTCAATTTTATCACACGAAGGTGTTTTAAAAGAAATGCACGAAGCTAAAAGTTCAAAATAATGATTGATTTAGAAAAAACATTATTAGACATTTGTTTACCACTTGTAGATGATCAAAAAGCATTATCTGTAAAAACAATGGCAACTACAAATGAAAATGAAATTTTATTGTATGTATATGCCAATAGTGAAGATGTTGCACGTTTAATTGGCCGTAAGGGTATTATGGCTAGCAGTATTCGTCAAATGATGTCTATTGCGGTACGTGATGTACACAAAAGAATTTCAGTAAAATTTGAAGCGTATTAGGATGTGATTTCACATCCTGATTTTTTTAGGAGGAACATATGATAAAAGTAGCTCAAATCATTAATACGCATGGACTTAAGGGTGAATGTAAATTATATCTTGTGACAGATGATCCGCAGCATCGTTTTGAGAAAGGTAGAGTCTTACATTTAGAAGATGGTCGTACATTAACCGTTGTGCGTTATCGTGAACAAAAAGGCTTTGGCTATTGTTATTTTGAAGGTGTGGATTCCATTGAAAAAGCGGAACAATTAAAGACAAAGAATTTATTTATTGCTCAAGAAGATTTACCAGAACTTGAAGAAGGTCAATATTATTATCATGAATTAATGCATTGTACTGTATTTAATGAGGAAAAAGAAAATCTTGGAGAAGTTGTGGATATCTTAGAAACAGGGGCTAATTTAGTACTTCGCGTTAAATCAAAGGAAAATAGTTTCTTATTGCCTTTTGTACCTGCATTTATTGTAGATGTGAACAAAGAAGCTCATGAAATCACAATTCGTGAAATGGAAGGCTTACGATGAAAATATCTGTACTGACATTATTCCCAGAATATTTTGAACCATTGATGACGACAAGTATTTTAAAGCGAGCCAAAGAAAAAGATTTATTTGAATTTGAAACGATTGATTTTCGAAAGTTCACAAAAGAAAAACATGGTCATGTAGATGATACGCCTTATGGTGGTGGAGCTGGAATGGTTTTGATGTGCCAGCCTATATTAGATGCATTAGAATCCATTCGTACAGAAAATAGCACGGTGATCTTATTGACACCTCAAGGAAAGACCTTTAATCAATCCATCGCAAAGGAATTATCTTTAAAGGAACATTTAATTTTTATTTGTGGCCACTATGAAGGATTTGATGAGCGAATTCGTGATTATGTAGATATTCAAATGTCTTTGGGTGACTTTGTGTTAACTGGTGGTGAAAGTGCATGTATGGTCATGTGTGATTGTATATTACGTATTTTGCCAGGTGTTATTAGACAGGATTCAAGCGATGATGATTCTTTCTCAAATGGACTTTTAGAATATCCTCAATATACTAGGCCAGAAATCTATGATGGTAAAAGAGTTCCAGATGTATTGTTGAGTGGTCATCATGCGAATATCAAGAAGTATAGGCATGAAGAGTCTTTAAAAAGAACAGCGATGTATCGTCCGGATTTATTAGAAAATTTAAATTTAAATAAAGAAGATCAAAAAGTAGTCGATTCAGTGTTAAAAATCGAAAAATAATTCTTGCGCAAAATCTATTGACATGGTAATATAAATAGGCGTTTACGCATAGGTAGTTCCGCTGGCACATTGTGTGAATGAACTGATAACCAAATATTAGAAAAGAAGGAGAAAAGAAAATGAACTTAGGATTAGTTAATGAAGTAACAAAATCACAATTGAAGACTGATATTCCAGCATTCCGTTCTGGTAGTACTGTTCGTGTTCACGTTAAAATCAAAGAAGGTGACAAGAGCCGTATCCAGGTATTCGAAGGTGTTGTAATTGAACGTGCAGGTGGAGGAATCTCTGAAACATTTACAGTTCGTAAGATTTCTAACCAAATTGGTGTTGAACGTAAATTCCCTTTACACTCACCAATCATTGACCACATTGAAGTAGTTCGTCACGGTAAAGTACGTCGTAACAAGTTATCTTACTTACGTAACCGTTCAGGTAAAGCTGCTCGTTTAAAAGAAGTTCGTTAATTGTTTAAAAAAAGTCTGATTTTCAGGCTTTTTTTTCTAAATAGCTTTATAATAGATTTGTAACATTTTAGGGGGGTTAGAGATTATATGAAGAAATCAAAGAAAAACGAGCTAAGGTACAATGAGGATGACGAACGTACTTTACTAGAAGATATACTTGGATTCATAAAAGTATTTGTAGTAAGTGCAATCGTAATTCTATTGTTTGTGAACTTTGTGGCGCACCCAGTTCGTGTAGATGGAAGAAGTATGTATCCAACATTAAAAAATGGGGAATTTGGATTCACAAATGTTGGAGGCGTATTATTAAATGGTGTAGAACGAGGGGATATAGTCGTTGTAACCATGGAAGAAGATGGACAGAAAACACATTGGGTAAAACGTGTAGTAGGTTTACCTGGAGATACTGTAAGCTGTGTAAATGATGTTGTATATATTAATGGAAAAGTATTGGATGAGACTAAATATATAGATCCAGATTATCGTCAGTCATTGGTAGATAAATTTGGTTACTTTAATAAAGTACCGAATGCCGATAATACGGATGTTGTTGATTTTGAAGAAGTGAAATTAAAAGATGACGAATATTACGTAATGGGAGATAATCGTCCTTACTCTAAAGATTCACGCTATGTAGGTCCTGTTAAGAAATCACAGATCTTTGCCAAGAAGATGTTAGTCTTATTACCAATTTCAGATATAGGAGTGAAAGATTAGTGGCAAACGTACAATGGTTTCCAGGTCATATGACCAAAGCCAAAAGGCAAATGGAAGAGAATTTAAAAAAAGTTGATTTTGTGATTGAGATTCGTGATGCAAGAATGCCGGATGCCAGTAAGAATCCAATGTTGGATCAATTGATTCAAAACAAACCACGTTTGATTCTTTTATCTAAAAAAGATAAGGCCGATAAAGAACTTACCAAACAATGGGTAAATGCTTTAGAAACAGAGAATCAGAAAGTATTAGCGTTGGATTTTATTCATGAGAATTTCTCAAAACAATTGATCAAGGCATCGAATGAATTATGTATCAATTTAATTGAAAAACAAAAACGTAGAGGAATGAAGCCTAGAGCTTTGCGTGCTATGGTGTGTGGAATTCCTAACGTCGGAAAAAGTACATTTATTAATACGTTTGCGAAACGTAAAGCGGCTCAAACCGGAGATCGTCCAGGCGTGACAAAGAGTCTTCAATGGATTAAAGTTGGTCAAACGCTTGAGCTATTAGATACGCCAGGAGTATTATGGCCTAAATTTGAAGATCAACAAGTTGGTCTAAAACTAGCATTACTTGGTTCAGTAAAAGATCAAGTTGTAAATATGGACGATTTGGCGTTGTTTGCGTGTGAATATTTAATGCAGGAAAAACCTGAAATCTTTGATACAGTATATCATGTAGAGATTGCGGATACACCTTATGAAACATTACAGAACATTGCCATAAAACGTGGTTATTTATTAAAGGGTGAAATTGATGAAAACAGGTTGATGTTAAGTTTTGTCAAAGATATTCGTGAAAATAAGTGTGACCTGATTACTTGGGAGAAACCACATGTTGGATAGACCTTTGGAACATGATTATTGGGATCAAAATCAAAGTGTTCTAGGAATGGATGAAGCAGGAAGAGGTCCTATTGCGGGTCCATTGATGGTAGCAGGTGTTATTTTTCCAAAGGGATATCAAAATGCGTTAATTGATGATTCTAAAAAATTGAGTGAAAAAAAGCGAGAAGCTTTGTTTAAAACAATTATTCAGGATGCTTTGTATTATCAAATTCTTGTGGTTGATGAAAAGACAATCGATAAGAAGAATATCTATCGTGCGACACAAGAAGCGATGATGGAAATTGCCAAGAAAGCACAATGTGATTTTGTGTTAAGTGATGCGATGCCATTACCAGATATTGATAAACCTTACCAAGCCATTGTGAAGGGAGATCAAAAATCATTGTCTATCGCAGCGGCAAGTATTTTAGCGAAAGTTACGCGTGATCGCTGGATGAAAAAGTTGGATGAAATGTATCCACAGTATGGCTTAGCCAAACATAAAGGCTATCCTACAAAAGCGCATATTGAAGCTTTAAACAAGTATGGATTACAGGATTTCTACCGAAGAAGCTATGGGCCTGTAAAAAAACTTGAAGAAATTAGACTTTTTTAGTTAAAAGTCTCTTTTTTTTCGTATATGAGTATATGAGAATAAAAAGAGAAGCTATTTTATGGTATGCCATCCAATATGATGGAGATTGGAAGAAAATTGGCAATGCGATAAAGGCACACGAAAACTATTCCATCATTTCATATCCGTATCCTTATTTTACAATTGTTGATGAAATGTATCCGGAGGCATTTAAACATTTAAGATATCCACCATGGATCATCTTTTATCAAGGTAATGTTTGTTTGTTGAAAGAAAAAGGTGTAGGTATAGTAGGAGCAAGAAACTGTTCAGTGCAGGCACTACAGAATACGGATACGATTGTACAAAGACTACAATCCAAGTATGTCATTGTATCTGGACTTGCCAAAGGTATTGATGCCAGAGCCCATTTGAACGCATCAAAAACAATTGGTGTTCTTGGTTGTGGAATCAATGTGATTTATCCAAAGGAAAATGCATTTTTATTTGAAAGGATGAAAAAAAGTGGATTAATCATTAGTGAATATCCCATGCATGTGAAGCCTTTGGCCTATCACTTTCCGTGGCGCAATCGCTTGATTGCTGCTTTAAGCAGCAACTTAGTTGTGATTGAGGCAACCTATAAAAGTGGAACAATGATTACGGTGAATGAATGTCTCGAATTGAGTGTGCCCATTTATTGTGTGCCTACTGCTTTTCAAGATGAAAAGTATCAAGGATGCAACTATTTAATCAGTAATGGAGCCAATATTTTGGTGGATCTAAAAGATGTTGATGATATCTGAGGATTGACAAATTGAAATTTTTAATGTTTTATATAGCGTGAATATGGGGGAAACAAATGAAAAAACATTTAGTTATTGTAGAGTCGCCTTCCAAATCGAAGACGATTGAAAAATATTTAGGAAAAGAATACAGAGTTGTTTCCAGCAAAGGCCATGTATGTGATTTGGCAACAAGCGGAAAAGAAGGTTTAGGAATTGATGTAGATCATGATTTCGAACCTAAATATAAAATTAGTAAAGAGAAAAAAGAAGTCGTAAAAGAATTAAAAGAGTATGCCTCTAAAGCACAAGATATCTATCTTGCGAGTGACCCGGACCGTGAAGGGGAAGCTATCGCATGGCATTTAGCACGTGTACTTGATTTAAATACAGAAGACAACAATCGTATTGTTTTCCATGAAATCACAAAGCCTGCAATTCTTGAAGCTATGAAAGAACCAAGAAAAATTGATATGGACCTTGTAAAATCACAAGAAACACGTCGTATGTTAGACCGAATTATTGGGTTTAAACTAAGTAAATTGCTTCAGAATAAAATCCAGTCTAAATCTGCAGGACGTGTGCAATCTGTGGCGTTGAAATTGATTGTTGATCGTGAAAATGAAATCAAGGCATTTAAACAAGAAGAGTATTGGACGATTCATGCACAATGTAAAAAACAGAATAAAGCATTTGAAGCGGATTTAGTGAAGGTTGAAGGTAAAAAGCCTAAAATCAAAAATGAAGAAGAAGCTAAGGCACTATTAGAAAGATGCAATGGAGAATATATTGTTTCATCAATTTCTAAAAAGCAGAAAAAGAAACAGCCTAAACTTCCATTCACAACATCTACTATGCAGCAGGAAGCCAGTACAAAATTAGGATTTGGTGCAAAGAAGACAATGAGTGTAGCTCAAAAAATGTATGAAGGTATTGATCTAGGCGGAAATATGGAAGGTTTGATCACGTATATGCGTTCGGACTCAACACGTTTATCTGATATTTTTGTTTCAGATGCCAAGAAATTCATCACAAATACATATGGTAAAGAATATGTTGGACATGTACATCAAAAGAATGGTAAAAATACGCAGGACGCACATGAAGCCATTCGACCAACAAACATTAATCGTACACCCGAATCCATCAAAGACCATTTAACGAATGATCAATATCGTTTGTATTCACTAATTTATGCGCGTACTTTGGCATCCTTAATGAAAGATGCCGTATATGATGTGACGAGTGTTAAAATCACAAACAACGATTTAGAATTTAGTGCAAGCGGACAAACTATGACTTTTGATGGTTACTACAAAGTCTATTCTAAATATGAAAAACAAAGTTATGCCTTACTTCCTAAGTTAGAAGAAAATGAAGTTTTAAAAAATGTAACTCCAACTTCAAAGCAGCACTTTACAGAACCACCAGCACGTTATACAGAAGCACGCTTGATTAAAGATCTTGAAGAAAAGTCAATTGGTCGTCCAAGTACATATGCGACAATTATTGATACTTTACAAAAACGTGGCTATGCCTCATTAGAAAAGGCAAGTGAAACTTCAAAGACAAAGGTATTTATTCCTAGTGAGCAGGGTATTTTGACAAATGAAAAACTACAACAGTATTTTTCAAGTGTCATCAACGTAGAATATACAGCGGATATGGAAAAAACTTTGGATGAAATTGCCGAAGGAAACGAGGACTCAGTATCTTACATGCATAAATTCTATGATAAATTTGCCCCACTTGTAGAAGATGCCTATGAAAAAATGCCAAAGAAGGAATTAGAACGTGTAGGACGTATTTGCCCTGAATGTGGTGGCGAGCTTGTTTATCGTAATGGTCGTTTTGGCAAGTTTATTTCTTGTATTAATTTTCCAACTTGTCGCTATACAGAAAATAACGAAGAAGAACTTCCAGAAGAGGCAAAAGAAGAAAAAATCTGTCCGAACTGCGGAGCTAAGATGGTAATTAAAAGAGGTCGTTATGGTCAGTTTTGGGCATGTTCAAATTATCCAGAATGTAAAACCATCGAATCTTTGAAAAAGAAGGCAAAACCTGAACCAACAGGTGAAATGTGTCCAGAGTGTGGTCATGAGCTTGTCAGAAGAAAATCACGTTTTGGGACAACTTTCATTGGTTGTTCAAATTATCCAAAATGCCACTATATTAAAAAAGAACCTAAGAAAACAGAGGAAGATAAATAATGGAACAAGTTACGGTTGTAGGAGCAGGACTTGCCGGTTGTGAAGCAACGTGGCAGCTCGTAAAAAGAAATATTCCGGTTCGATTGATAGAAATGCGTCCTAAAAAGGAAAGTCCAGCCTTTCATACAGATCGATTTGCGGAACTTGTATGTTCGAATTCACTTCGATCAAATGCGATGAATAATGCGGTAGGTATTTTAAAAGAAGAATTACGCCAAATGGATTCATTGATTATGAAATCAGCAGATATGCATGCTGTACCAGCTGGAAGTGCGTTGGCAGTGGATCGTGAGACATTTTCACAATATATTACAGACACAATTAAAAATCATCCATTGGTTGAAGTTGTCAATGAAGAAATGACAGCTTTACCAGAAGGGCCATGCATTATCGCAACAGGACCTTTGACAAGTGATACTCTAGCTAAGGCTATACACGATTTTACAGCAGAAGATACTTTCCATTTCTATGATGCAGCTGCACCTATTATTGAAAAGGATTCAATTGATTTTAGTAAAGCCTACTATAAGTCTCGTTATGATAAAGGTGAAGCAAGTTATATCAACTGTCCAATGAATGCAGATGAGTTTGAAGCATTCTATGATGCGTTGATTCATGCAGAATGTGTGAATTTGCATGATTTTGAAAAAGAAACCTATTTTGAAGGTTGTATGCCAATCGAGGAAATGGCACGTCGCGGAAAGAAGACGATGTTATTTGGGCCATTAAAACCGGTAGGGTTGGAAAAAGACAAGGATTCACATCCAGTTGCCGTAGTTCAGTTACGCCAAGATAATGTAGCTGCAAGTATGTACAATATTGTTGGTTTCCAGACACATTTAACTTGGCCTGAACAAAGAAGAGTTTTCTCTTTGATTCCTGGATTAGAAAATTTGAAAATTACTCGTTATGGTGTTATGCATCGAAATTCTTATTTATCAAGTCCAATTGTTTTAAAAGAAACATATCAATCAAAGAAACGTGATGATTTATTCTTTGCCGGACAATTAACGGGAGTTGAAGGCTATGTTGAATCTTGTGCGTCTGGATTGATTGCCGGAATCAATATGGCATTGTATATGCAGAATAAGGAACCAATTTGTTTTGGAAATACTTGCGTGATGGGTTCACAAGCATACTATATTACGCATTGTGATCCAAAACACTTCCAGCCAATGAACGCAAACTTTGGCATAATGCACTTAAAGGAAAAATGTAAGAAGCATGAACGTAAAGAAAAGTTTGCTGCCCAGGCGCTTTCGCGTATTCAAGAAATCAAGGAACAAGTCAATGGATGAGTTGATTGATCGTTTTCTAAAATATATATATCGTAAGAATACGCAATCTGATAAAACTATCGAATCGTACAAACATGATTTGAACCAATATAAGGAATATTTATTAAGTCAATCTATTGATTCTTTTGAATCGTGTGATAGATTGACTTTTATGAATTATCTAGCCACATTGGATCATTTAAAATCAAGTTCGATTGCACGCAAAATGAGCGTATATCGCTCTTTCTATGCGTATTTGGCAGAATATATGGGAATCAATGAAAATCCTTTATTGGGGATTCAAACACCAAAGAAGTCAAAACAAATTCCAGATTTTTTATTTGTAGAAGAAATTCAGGGATTTTTAAATTCTTATGAAGATAGTAAAGAAGATCAATACCGTGATCGCATATTATTTACGATGATGTATGCATGTGGATTGCGTGTAAGTGAATGTGTTGAGCTGGTCTGGAGTCAAATTGATTTAAACAATCGAATCGTGCATATTCGAGGTAAAGGGGATAAAGATCGTATCGTACCTTTTTATCAAGGCTTTGAAAAAGAATTGTTGGAATATAAAAATAGTTTTTGGTCAAAATATGCAGTGGATGATCATGTATTTGTGAACTTAAGAGGTAAACAACTAACTTCTCGTGGTATTCAGTATTTAATGGACAAACATGCTAAAGCGATTGGAATGCATATGAAATTGCATCCACATATGTTAAGACATAGTTTTGCGACACATTTATTGGATAATGGAGCGGATATTCGTGTTGTTCAAGAGTTACTAGGACATTCATCTTTATCCACAACACAAATTTATACACATGTGACTACAGCACAGTTAGTGAAGGCTTATAAAAAAGCGCATCCTTTTGAAAAATAATATCTTGCAAGTTAAAAAGGTTATTGCTATAATGTAAAAGCGCGTGATTGCGCTTATTACACACATCATGGATTCGTGTGCCCGTGCACATCAGTGTTGCATGCGTCTGAAATGATGGAGGAGAAACGGAAAGGTAGGACTATTATGTCAATCGTATCAATGAAGAAAATGCTAGAGAACGGTGTTCACTTTGGTCACCAGACTCGCCGTTGGAACCCAAAGATGAAACCATTCATCTACACAAGTCGTAACGGGGTTTATATCGTAGATTTAAACCAAACTCAAGCACAAATCGAAGCTGCTTACAATGAATTAAAAGCAATTAGCGAACGTGGAGGAAAAGTATTGTTCGTAGGAACAAAGAAACAAGCTGCAGAAGTTGTTGAAGAACAAGCTTTACGTTCAGGATCTTTCTACGTTAACAAACGTTGGTTAGGTGGTTTATTAACAAACTTCCGTACAATCCAAAAACGTATTAAACGTTTAGTTGAAATCGAAGAAATGGAAGCTAGCGGAAAAATCGAAGTTTACACTAAGAAAGAACAAGCTAACTTACGTAAAGAAAAAGCTAAATTGGAAGGTTCTTTAGGTGGAATCAAAGAAATGAAGAAACTTCCAGATGCATTAGTTGTTATTGATCCAAAAGAAGAACACAATGCTATCGCTGAAGCTAAAAAATTAGGAATCCCTGTATTCGCTATGTTAGATACAAACTGTGATCCAGAAGATGCTGATTATGCAATCGCTTCTAATGATGATGCAGTTCGCTCAATCAAATTAGTTACAACAATCTTAGCAGACGCTATCGTTGATGCTAAGGGTGGTCTATTAGAAATGGCTTACTTAGATGAAACTGAAGATGATGTAACTATGGAAGACGTAATCAAAAACGTTGAAGCACAAATCGCTGAAAACGAACGTCGTCGTCGTCAAAGAAATGAAGAACGTAGAAAACGTAACTTCGAACGTAAAAATCGTCGTCCTTTCAACAAGAAAAATGATGACGTAAAACCAGCTGCAAAAGCTGAAGAAGCAAAAGCTGCTGAATAATCAAAAAATATAGGAGGATGCTAAAATGGCTATCACTGCTGCTCAAGTAAAAGAATTACGTGAAAAAACAGGTGCTGGTATGATGGATTGCAAAAAAGCCTTAACTGAATGTGAAGGTGACATTGCAAAAGCTGTTGACTGGTTACGTGAAAAAGGAATCGCAAAATCTGCTAAAAAAGAAGGACGTATCGCTGCTGAAGGTTTAACTCGTGTTGCTGTTAGTGGAAACACTGCTGTATTATTCGAAGTTAACTCAGAAACAGACTTCGTAAGTAAGAACGAACAATTCTTAGGCTTAATGGATACTTTACAAGAAGCAATTCTTGCAAACAAACCTGCTACAACTGAAGAAGCTTTAAATGTTCAAACTGCTGAAGGAACTATCAATGATTTAATCATCAATGCTACAGCTACTATCGGAGAAAAAATTTCTTTCCGTCGTGTTGCTGTTGTTGAAAAAGCAGATGATGAAATCTTTGGTTCATACATGCACATGGGTGGATCAATTTCTGCTGTTGTAGTTGTTAAAGGAACTCAAGATGCTACTGTAGCTAAAAACTTAGCAATGCAAGTTGCTAGTATGGCTCCAAAATATGTATCTCAAGCTGAAGTACCAGGTGAAGAAGTTGAACACGAGCGTGAACTTCAATTACAAATGATGAAGGCTGATCCTAACATGGCTAAAAAGCCAGAAAAAGTATTGGAAGGAATCTTAAAAGGAAAAGTTGACAAACACTTTAAAGACCAATGCTTATTAGATCAAGAATATTTCTTAGAACCTAAAACTAAGGTTTCTCAATTCTTGAAAGACAACAAGGCTGAAGTAGTAACTTTCGTACGTTTCCAAACTGGTGAAGGTATCGAAAAACGCGAAGAAAACTTTGCTGAAGAAGTTGCTGCTCAAATGGCTAAGTAATTTAACTTTTACTTCTAACCCTTGGAATTTCCAAGGGTTTTTCTTTTTAAATGACACAATATAGTGTATAATTGTTGTGACAATTCAATAAGGAGCAATATTATGTATAAACGTGTTTTATTAAAATTAAGTGGCGAAGCTTTATCGAGCCCTGAAGCTGCTTTTGATCCAGAAATCTTAAAAAGATTGGCAAAAGAGTTAAAAGAAGTACAAAAATTAGGGGTAGAATTAGCAATTGTTGTCGGAGGTGGCAACTTCATTCGTGGTAAAATGATGGCTGAAATGGGAATGAACCGTGCTCAAGCTGATTATATGGGTATGTTAGGTACAGTAATCAACGCCTTAGCTGTTCAAAATGCTTTGGAACAAGAAGGTGTGCAAACACGAGTACAGACAGCTGTTGAAATGCAAAAGGTTGCTGAACCATTCATTTTAAGACGTGCATTACGTCACTTGGAAAAAGGCAGAATCGTTATTTTTGGAGCTGGTACAGGTTCTCCATACTTCTCAACAGATACAACGGCAGCATTACGTGCATCTGAAATTAATGCAGATGTTATCTTAATGGCTAAAAATGGTGTTGATGGAGTTTATGATTCAGATCCAAAGAAAAATCCAAATGCTAAGAAATACGATACACTAAATTATATGGACGTATTAAACGAAGGCTTACAAGTTATGGACTCAACAGCTATTAGTATGTGCATGGATAATGATATTGATTTAGTTGTATTCAATATGAATGAACCTGGTAATATTGTCAAAGCAGTTCGCCGTGAAGTGAACGGTACTACAATCACTAAAAAGAAATAAGGAGAATTAAAATGAGTGATATTTTATTAAATGCAGAAGAAAAAATGATGGGCGTTATTGATAATTTAGAATCAAACCTTCGTCAAATCCGTACTGGACGTGCTAGCGGACAAATGTTAGAACGTGTACAAGTTGAATATTATGGAGCAATGACACCAATCAATCAGATGGCTCAGATTTCTGTTGTTGAAGGTACACAACTAGTTATTAAACCTTATGATCGTTCAATTATTAAAGATATTGCACATGCAATTCAAGCTGCTAACTTAGGATTGAATCCTCAAGCAGAAGCAGACGTAATTCGTATTTTAGTTCCTCAATTAACGGAAGATCGTCGTAAAGAATTAGCTAAAGATGCACAAAAGTATGGTGAAGAAGCTAAGATTGCGATTCGTAACGTACGTCGTGATGCGAACGATGCTATCAAAAAGGATAAAGAACTTCCTGAAGACGAACAAAAACAAACATTAGAAGAATCACAAAAATTAACAGACAAATACATTAAAGATGTTGATTCAATTTGTGAAGCAAAGAAAAAAGAAATATTAAATGTCTAAGTCCAAACTTGATTTGGACTTTTTTAAAAAGGAGGTTTTTATGGCACCAAAAACAGTAGCTATAATTATGGATGGTAATGGTCGTTGGGCCAAAAAAAGAGGCTTACCAAGAACGGCAGGACACAAAAAGGGTGCGGATACAATTCGTACTGTGGCCTTAGCTGCACAAGATATGGGAATTCAAAAATTGATTCTATATGCTTTTTCAACAGAAAACTGGAAAAGACCAGAAGATGAAGTTTCCTATTTATGTAAATTACCAGGACTATTCTTTAATAAATTTATTAATGAATTGATGGAAAAGAACATTCGTGTAACTTTTGCCGGTGAATTAGAAAAATTCCCACAAGCAACACAAGATGTTATCAACAGAGCTGTAAATATGACTAAGGATAACACTGGCTTAGAATTATGTTTAGCGATTAATTATGGTTCGCGAAGAGAAATGTTACTCGGTATGAAAAAATATGCAGATGAGGTTGCTCAAGGCAAACGTGAAAACAATTTAACGGAAGAAGAGTTCTCAAAATATTTATTTGTACCAGAAGACATTGATTTGATGATTCGTACAAGTGGAGAACTTCGTATTTCTAATTATTTATTGTGGCAGCTTGCGTATGCGGAATTGATTTTTACACCAGTCGCATGGCCTGATTTTGATGAAAAAGCATTAAAAGATTGCCTAGACGAATTTGCATCAAGAGATCGCAGATTTGGAGGCTTAACTTCATGAAACAAAGAATAATTACCGCTATTGGTATCATTCTTGTTGTGGCACTTCCAGTAGCTTTAGGAGGATATTGGTTAGAAGCTCTTGCCTTATTTATTGTTTGTGCAGGAGCATATGAATGGATGCATATTCAGCCAGATTTTAAAAGCTGGCCTAAATATGTTCTTCCACTCAGTGCTTTAGCCGTAATTTTGACAAGAGTTTTACCTGATAAATACTTTTTTGTTATTGTGACACTGATTGTTGTGTTTTTATGGAGTCTTGTTGTTTTTGTTGAAAACTTCTCGATTACAGATGCCTTTGTATGTATTTCATACGTTACAATTTTCTCACTTGTATATCATGCAGTAGGACAAATCGCAAACGTACATCAGTATCTATGGACGATTGTTTTTGCTACATACGGAAGTGATACAGGAGCCTATTTTGTGGGTCGAGCTATTGGAAAGCACAAAATGAATCCTAGAATCTCACCTAAAAAGAGTTGGGAAGGTTTTGTAGGAGGAATTATATTTGGTTTTGTATTAAGTTTTGCGGTTAGCTTTAGCTATGTATCAAACCTAAACCCAGTTTTAAATACATTCTTATGTTTAGTATGTCCAGCTACTGCAGAACTTGGGGATTTGTGTTTTAGTGCTATTAAACGTCATTTTGCCGTAAAAGACTTCTCTAATCTTTTACCAGGACATGGTGGTGTTTTAGATCGTGTAGATTCACTATTATTAAATATTATGGTATTTAGTGTTTTATATACAATCATTCTCTAAGGGGGATTTGAATGGATTTTATTATTGGTATAATTGCCTTTGTCGTGATGTTAAGTGTGATAGTCATTTTACATGAGTTAGGGCATTTTTTAGTCGCAAAGCATTTCGGGGTTTACTGTAAAGAATTCTCTATTGGTATGGGACCCTGTCTTTATCAAAAACAAGGAAAAGAAACTGCTTTTTCCATTCGTGCCATACCATTTGGAGGCTATGTAATGATGGCTGGCGAAGAAGATGGCTCACAAAGTGAAGAAGACAGCTGGTTAAAGGATGTTCCAGAAAATAGACGCTTGAACGGAATTGAAAGATGGAAACAAGTCTGCATCATGATTGCTGGTATTGTGATGAATATTTTATTGGCATGGATCATATATATGGGTGTGGCATTAGCTCAGGGCTATGTAGTAGAAGAGGCAAAACCTGTTGTTTATGTAGTTGAAGAGGATTCTGTGGCACAAAAAGCAGGCCTAGAAACAGAGGATCGCATCGTCAAAGTTCAAAGTGAAGATGGAAAAAGTATTCAACCTAAAACACAATATGAGATTTTAGAGTTTATTCAATATCATCATGATACATTGACATTAACTGTAAAGCGCGATGGCACAACTTTTGAAACTACACTAACTCCATCCTATGATAAAGATATGGAAGGCTATACACTTGGCTATAAGGCAATTGCGTATGCGAAAAAGATTCCTTGGTATCAATCTTTATGGGTTGGTTGCCAAAATACTTGGGATAGTGCAACAACTATATTTAAATCTTTGAACATGATCATTCATGGACAGGGATTAGAAAACTTATCGGGTCCTGTTGGCATTTTAAATGTCACTAGTAAATCTGTACAATATGGATTGGACATGTATTTTAGTTTGTTTGCGATGATTTCATTGAACATTGGAATCTTTAATGCCATTCCTATTCCAGCATTAGATGGTGGAAGAATATTGATTTTGTTGATTGAAAAATTAATTGGACGAAAAGTTTCTACGAAAGTTGTAGAAAATATCATTATGGCCAGTTTTGTATTATTAATGATACTCTTTATTTATGCAACATATAATGATATTGTTCGATTGTTTTAAAAAAAAAGGACCTATATTTTACAATATAGGTTTTTCTTTTTAGATAAAATACAGAATGGCTATCAAGTGGCAAATACTAGCTAAAATGATGAAGATATGCCATACAAAATGGAAGTATCTTTTTTGGGGCTTTGAATAAAAGAAAGTACCAATGGTATACATGACACCACCTAAGGCAATCAGAATAATGAAGATTGGTCGTGTTTCTTTAATTAATGTTGGCAAAATAAAGATAGCTAACCAACCCATGACCATATAGATTACCATTGAAAGTTTAGGATAACTTTTCGTCGCAATCGATTTCAATAAGATTCCAGCAATTACCATAACCCATTCGATAGCTAAAATTGTATATCCTTTCCAGTTGTTCATAAGATTTAGACAAATGGGCGTATACGTTCCTGCAATAGCCAATAAGATCATGATGTGATCTAATTTTCTAAATACATATTTGTGTGTTGTTTCATGCGGCATGCTGTGGTAAAGACAAGACCCTGTAAACATAAAGAGCAGACAAATCAAGAATACTGCTGTTCCAAGTGTTTTGATTACTCCGCCTTGTAAATAAGCACGAACACTATAGTATGGAAGTGCAAATAGAATCAAAAGTGCCATAACTCCATGTGTGATACAGTTTCCTACTTCTTCACCAAAACAAAGTGGATAAACATACCGCATACTATCTTTCTTGTTCATACACATACTATATTATAATAATAAATAATATACAATCTAGAAAATGATACTAGATATATTTTATGTGATTTTTTTGATATAATACACTAGTTAGAGTGGAGGGTCTTGATGTTTTTAAAACGTATTGAATTACAAGGCTTTAAAAGCTTTGCAGATAAAACAGTGATTCAATTTGATCAAGATATTACAGGCATTGTAGGACCAAACGGATGTGGTAAAAGTAATGTAAATGATGCCATTCGTTGGGTACTAGGTGAACAGAGTGTTAAATCACTTCGTTCAGGTACTAATATGTCAGATATTATCTTCTCAGGAAGTGAATATAGAAAACCTGTAAACATGGCACGCGTTACATTGGTATTTGACAATTCAACACGTGTTTTTGATTCGGATTTTGATGAAATCGAAATAACACGACAAATTTTACGTGCCAATAATGAAGCAAGTTATTTTATAAATAAAACACCATGCCGATTAAAAGATATTAATGATTTAGTCATGGATACAGGATTAGGAAAAGATTCCTTAAGTATTATTACGCAGGGAAATATTTCTTCTTTTGCGGATGCCAAGCCAGAAGATAGACGTTCTTTATTTGAGGAAGCTGCGGGTGTCGCAAAGTATAAAAAGAGAAAAAAGGTGTCATTGTCTAAATTAGAGCAGACAAAAGAAAATCTAGATCGTTTGCAGGATATTCTAGATGAGCTTGAAAGACAAATTGGACCTTTGGAAAAACAAGCTAAAAAGGCAGAAAAATATATTTCTTTAAGAGATAAACTATCTAAAATTGAAATTAGTGTATTGGTTGAGGATATTGATCAATATAATGATAAAATCAATCAGATCAATAAAGAATTGTTTGATATCCAAGCCATGCATACATCAGAAAATGCGGAGCTTTTAAAGCAGGAAAATCGCTTAGAAAGCATACGAAAAGAAATGTATGCTCTAGATAAACAAATCAATGAGCTTCAAGGAAAATACACAAAAGCGATGGAAGAAAATTATCAGCTTGAAAGACGTAAAATCGAGCAGGATGAAAAGCGTAAGTATATGTTGCAGGTAGCGGATAAACAAGCTCGTCAAAAAGAATTGCAAGCTATGCTTGAAGAAGCACGATTCGAATATCAGGATCGTCATCAGCGTTTAATGCAGGCGCAACAAGATTTAAATAACCGTCGTAATATTGTGAATGATTTGAAAACAAAGATTTCTAAGGCTCGTTATGAATCGGATAAGGCAAACAATATATTGATACAGCTACAAAATCGTAGACAAGTATTGGAAAATATGATGAAGCAACCTTTTGCCCATCAACAAGGTGTGCGTTCTGTTATGCAGGCAAAAAACTCTTTATCAGGCGTTTATGGAGTTGTCAGTGAATTGTTGATTGCACATGCCGATAAAGCATTGGCGGTAAATGCAGCATTAGGTGGAAGTATCTATCAAATCATTACTAAAAATGAGGCAGATGCAAGAAATGCCATTTCATTCTTGAAACGAAACCGTAGTGGACGTGCAACTTTCTTACCATTAAGTGTATGTCATCCTAGAAAAATGAATGAACAAGTAATCACGATTGCCTCAACAAGCCCAGGCTTTTTAGGCTTTGCGAGTGAATGCGTGGACTGTAAAGAAATTTTTGATCCAGTGAAAGAACGATTGCTTGGTAATGTGATTGTGGTAGATACATTGCAGAATGCGAATGAAACCGCAAAACGATTACGTTATGCCTATAAAATTGTTACCCTAGATGGGGATATCGTACATACTGGTGGTAGTATGACGGGTGGTGTTACAAAGAACCAAAGTACACCAGTCACAATGCGTCAGGAATTAGAAACAATCAATTCAAAAATTGAAGGACAGAAAATCAAAGCCGACAATTGTTTGGATGAAACAGAGATTCTTACGCAGAAACTTCAAAAAGAAAACGATGCGATTGTAACTTTACAGATTGAATTGGCTAAGCTAGAAAATATTTATGCGACTAAGAAGGCAAAATACGATTCAATTTTAGCTGAATATCAAGAATTAGGTGTAGACATTGAAGATAGTGGAGAATTAGCACAAGATGATCTTGTTGTACAAATGTCTAAGATGCATGCGGTATTGGATTCATTGTCTTTAGAGATTCAAAGCTTGCGTCAGACTCGTTTTGATAAAGGAAATGAAGCAGAACAACTTGAAAATCAGATTCGTTTAGTTCGTAGAGAAATGAGTTCTAAACAATCGCAGATCCATAACTATGAAATGGAAGTTGTGAAAATCAAAACGCAATTAGAGAACGCATTGAACCGTTTAAGTACAGATTATGAAATGACTTATGAATATGCATTAACTAAAAAGGAAGATGTAGAAATCGAAAGTGCAAAAGAAGAAGTTATTCAACTTCGTCAAGCCATTTCTCGTTTAGGAAATGTGAATTTGGATGCACCAAATGAATATAAAGAAGTCAAAGAACGTTTTGATTTTATGACAAGCCAAAAAGAAGATTTAGAAAAGGCAAGTCAACAAATCTTGGCGGCCATTGATGAGATGGACAAGACAATGATCAGTCAATTTACAGAGATGTTTAATAAAATTAATGCTGAACTAGATGGAGTATTCAAGGCTATGTTTGGTGGAGGACGTGCTAGTCTTTCCATGGTAGATCCAGAAGATGTATTGAATACGGGTATTGATATTGATGTTCAGCCTCCTGGAAAAATGGTTAAAAATATCCAGACATTCTCGGGTGGAGAAAAGGCTTTGATTGCGATCAGCGTATTGTTTGCGATATTGAAGGCACGTACAATGCCATTATGTATCTTTGATGAGGTTGAAGCAGCATTAGACCAGGCAAATGTTGAGCGTTTTGCCCGTTATTTATCGCATTATCGTGGTCAATCTCAATTTATTGCGGTAACACATAGACCAGGAACTATGGAACAATGTGATACTTTGTATGGTGTTACTATGCAAAAAGATGGTGTTAGTAAAGTGTTAAAAGTGCAATTGAAAGATGCAGTACATATAGCGAAGGAGGAAAAGTAATGTCGGTCTTTTCGAAAATTAAAGAAGCTTTCGTAAAAAGTGAAGATAAAGATAAATATTTATCGGGTCTTGATCGATCAAAGAGAAGCTTTGGAGATCGTATACGTGCTTTATCCAATAACTTTCACGGAATTGATGATGATCTATTAGAACAGATCATGGTCATTCTACTAGAGAGTGATGTGGGTATTCATACAGCACAAAAAATTGTGGATGCGTTTGAATCAAATGGAAAACATGTTAAAGAATATGATTCCATGTTAGATTATTTGGTTTCCATTCTGTATGATTTCTATGATGAATCAAGCGATGAACCAATTAAAATGAATGAAGAAGGTCCAACTGTTATTTTAATGGTTGGTGTTAATGGTAGTGGTAAGACAACTACAAGTGCAAAATTGATTCAATATTACAAGGAGCAAGGTAAGAAAGTTGCGGTTGCAGCAGCCGATACATTCCGTGCTGGAGCTATTGATCAAATTGATACTTGGGCAACACGATTAGGTGTTCATTGTGTAAAAGGTAAGATGAATCAAGATCCAAGTTCCGTATTGGTGGATGCTTGTCGTTATGCCAAAGAAAATGATATTGATATTTTGATTTGCGATACTGCGGGTCGTCTACAAAATAAAACAAATTTGATGAATGAATTAAGTAAGATGCATCGTGTTGTACAAAGAGAAATTGAGGGAGCACCACAAGAAGTTTGGTTAGTTCTAGATGCGACTACAGGACAAAATGGTATTTCACAGGCAAAAGTATTCTTGGAAGCAACGGATGTAACAGGTATCGTTTTAACGAAGATGGACGGTACAGCCAAGGGTGGAGTAGTACTTGCGATTCGAGATTTATTACATTTACCAGTTCGTTTCTTAGGTTTAGGTGAAAAGCCAGCGGATTTAAGACCATTTGATATCAATGCCTTCTTGATGGGAATCACAAAGGGTATGGAAGAATAATGATTTCAAAATTAGATGCGAATGATTTATTAGATGTGTATGGAGAATTGTTGACCGAACGTCAAAGAGAGATTTTGTCTCTTTACTATGAGGAAGATTTCTCTTATACTGAAATAAGTGAGGAACTAGAGATTTCTCGTGCAGCCGCGATGGATTCGGTACATCGAGCTACGAAATTACTGGAAAAATATGAAGCAGCGATAGGTTATGTCGCTAAGAAAAAATTATTGGATTCATGGATTTTACAACATGAAGATGTTGAACAAATCGAAATATTAAAAGAAATTTTTTAGGAGGATCAAAAAATGTCGATTGTTATGAGTGTTAATGCAGGAAGTTCATCTTTGAAATTCCAAGTTTTCAAAATGCCAGAAGAAGAAGTTCTAGCACAAGGAAACGTAGAACGTATTGGTTTAAATGATTCTATTTTTGGAATGAAAGCCAATGGAGAAAAAATTGAAGAGATCTTAGATATCAAAGATCATGCAGTAGCTGTAAAAAAATTAATGGAAGCTTTAATTGAACACAAAGTTGTAAATAGCTTAGAAGATATCAAAGCGATTGGTCACCGTGTTGTTCATGGTGGAGAATATTTCTCTCATTCAGTACCTGTAGATGCTGATGTTGAAGCTAAAGTTGAAGAATTATGTGCATTAGCTCCACTACACAACCCAGCAGCATTAGTTGGATACCGTTCATTTAGAGATGCTTTACCAGAATGTAAACACACATTCGTATTTGATACAGCATTCCACCAAAGTATGCCAGAAGAAAACTATATTTTCCCTTTACCATATGAATATTATACTAACGATAAAGTACGTCGTTATGGTGCTCATGGAACAAGTCATGAATATTTGACAAAACGCTTGGCTGAGCTTCAAGGAAAAACACAAGAAGAAATGAATATCATCACTTGCCACTTAGGAAATGGTGCAAGTATTACAGCTGTTAAAAATGGTAAATCATATAAAACATCAATGGGATTCACACCTCTTGGAGGAATCATGATGGGAACTCGTTGTGGAGATATTGACCCTGCAATCGTTCCATTCTTAGAAAATAAATATGGATATACACCAGATGAAATGGATACAATCATGAATAAAAAATCGGGTATGTTAGGTGTAAGTGGAATTTCTAGTGATGGTCGTGACATCGAAGCAGCTATCAAAGAAGGAAATCCTCGCGCTATCCTAACACAAAACGTATATGTAAACCGTATTGTTGAAGTTGTATCAGGATACTATGGATTAATGGGTGGAGCTGATGCCATCGTATTTGCGGGTGGAATCGGTGAAAACGACTGTGCAATGCGTCAAAGAATCTGTGATGGATTATCAGCATTTGGTGTTGTAGTAAAACCAGAAGATAACGATGGAGTTCGTGGCGTTGAAAAATTATTAAGTGCTCCTGAATCAAAAATGCAAGTTTGGTTATTGCCAACAAATGAAGAATTAGTCATTGCACGTGATGCCTACAAGGATTTGATGGCTAATGCCTAATGATATTTTAGAAAGCGTAAAAGATTTTAATACAATCGCAATCTTTCGCCATGTTTTTGCTGACATGGATGCAATCGGATCTCAATTTGGCTTAAAGTACTATTTAGAAAGTGCTTATCCAAATAAAAAAATCTATTGTTTAGGAAGTAATTGTCCTGTATCGCAAAGAAACAACGTACATATGGATGTTGTGGATGATGAAGTAGTAGCTTCCAGCTTAGCAATTGTTTTAGATACTTCAAATGCGGCACGCATTGATGATGAAAGGTATCAATTGGCTAAAAAATCAATTCGTATTGATCATCACGTACAAGTAGAAACAATTTGTGATGAAGAATGGATCGATGATAAGGCAAGTGCTACATGTGAGTTATTAGCCTTATATCTTAAAGAAAAGAAAATTAATATTCCGGTAGAAAGTGCATTGATGTTATATCTTGGATTAACAGCGGACAATATTCGTTTTACGACAAATAATGTTCGTCCAGCTACATTTGATGCTGGAAAATACTTATTTGAGCAAGGTGTAGATGTTACTAAAGTTGAACAACTCAACTTCTCTAAGTCGATTGAAGATTACAGATATGAAACTGTTGTACGTAATCATACAGTGTTTAAAAACAAGTTCTTTTATTCAATTCTAGAATGTGAAGATTATGAAGAATTTGGTTTAAGCTTTACAGATGCTAAAGACAAAGTCTATTGTTTAGCAGGTATCGATTGTGTTGAAATGTGGGCATTGTTTACACGTATGGAAGATCGTGTACATTATAGTGCATCTTTACGTTCAAGAAATATTCCAATTCGTGATGTTGCCATGAAATTTGGTGGTGGTGGTCACGAATGTGCAAGTGGAATCAAAAACTTAACACGTGATCAAGTTGATCAAATTATTGAAATTTTATCAAATCGAGAGGTAGCTTAAGAAGCTATCTCTTTTTCTTATGGTATAATATTTTAGAAAGAAAGGTGGGATTTCATGGTTCACTTACATATGCGAAGTTCATACTCTTTACTTGAATCGCCAATTCGTTTAGAAAATATGATTCTTCATCAAAAACAACTTGGATTCAACCATGTATGTTTGACCGATCATAATGTGATGTATGGAACGATGGAGTTCTATCAATTGTGCAAAAAACACAATGTACATCCGATTATTGGTTTAGAAGTTGATTCCATCTATAATGAGGAGCCATTTCATTTTATTCTTCTAGCGAAGAATGATATGGGTCTACAGAATTTATATAAATTAAGTTCGATCATAAAAGGAAATGTATCTTTTGAAGAAGTTATAAAGTATGCCAAAGATTGTGTGGTATTAACTTCCAGCGACGGGAAAGATACATTCAGTGCATATATTGAACATCAAGATTTAGAAAAGTTAAGTGCATTTGTCGAATTGTGTAAAAAATCTTTTTCAGATTTCTATATTTCTGTATCTATGAATGATTCGGGTAAAAAAAGAGCCGATAATCGAATTTTAAAACAACTTGATTGTAAACGTGTGGCTCTATCTCGAATTCTGTATGAGAATAGTGAAGACGTAAAATCTTTACAAGTATTAAGGGCGATTGCCAAACAAACGAATATTGATAATCAAGGCTTAGACGTACAATTTCAAAGATATTTAAGAAGTCCACAAGAAATGGAAGCGTTGTATGATGAAAGTGAATTGATTGCTACAGAAGAAATCGCAAGAATGTGCAATATTCAAATGGCTTTTCAAAAGTCCAAGCTTCCTGTATTTAAAAATAAACTTCAAATTGATTCGAGGGACTATTTGATCAAACTTTGTAAAAAGGGGTTAGAAAAACGTTTAAATGGAAATTTAAATCTTACCTATATCAAACGTTTAGAATATGAATTAAATGTCATAGTCACTATGGGATTTACCGATTATTTTTTGATTGTATGGGATTTTATTCGATATGCCAGAAGTCAAGACATATTTGTAGGACCAGGGCGTGGTAGTGCAGCCGGTTCTTTAGTAGCTTATTGTTTAGGTATTACACATATTGATCCAATTCAGAATAATTTATTGTTTGAAAGATTTCTAAATCCATCACGTGTTTCCATGCCCGATATTGATACAGATTTTCCAGATGATAGAAGAGATGAAGTGATTCAATATGTTCGTGAATTATATGGTTATGATCATGTCAGTCATATTGTGACATTTAATACTTTGCAGGCAAGACAAGCCATTCGTGATGTAGGACGTGTTATGAATATTCCGGCAAGAATTGTGGATGAACTTTCTAAGATGTTAAAGAATACACCTAAAATTACGTTGATGCAGGCCTATAATGAGAATGTTTTATTTCGAAAAAGGATCCAGTCAGATCAAAAATTAACTGAATTATTTAAGACGTGTGTAAACGTTGAAGGATTACCACGACACACCTCTTTACATGCGGCAGGAATTGTTCTTTCAGATCAGCCTATTGTGAATGTCTGTCCACTTGTCAGTGTCGATGGAGATATTCAAGCTACACAATTTACAGCAGAATATCTAGAAGATTTGGGCTTGATCAAAATGGATTTTTTGGGTATTCGTAATTTAACAACGATCCATGAAATTGTCACAAATCTAAAAGAACAAAAACATATTTCTTTGGATATGATGAAAATCAATTTAAAGGATGCGAAAACATATCAATTATTATCGCTTGGAAATACTTTGGGTGTATTCCAATTAGAATCGAGTGGAATTACGTCTTTACTTCAAAAGATACAGCCCAATAAATTTGAAGATATCAGTGTTGTACTTGCTTTATATCGTCCTGGAGCGATGCAGCATATTGATACATATATTGAAAGAAAAAAGGATCCTTTAAAAGTTGTATATCCACATCCTTTATTAGAGCCTATTTTAAAAGAAACCTATGGTATCATGATTTATCAGGAACAAGTTATGCAGACAGCCCAAGTGATTGGTGGATTTAGTTTGGCGCAAGCAGATACACTAAGAAAGGCTATGTCGAAAAAGAAAGTGGATGTCATGCAGAATTTAAAAGAGCAATTCATTTTAGGAGCTCGAAAGAATCGTATCAAGGATTCTGTTTCCAATGAGATATTTTCTATAATGGAGCAATTTGCTGGCTATGGATTTAATAAATCACATAGTTATGCCTATGGCTTGGTAGCTTATCAAATGGCTTATTTAAAGGCAAATTATCCTTTATATTTTTATCAGAGTTTATTAAATAGTGTCATTGGTTCTGGTATAAAAACATCGCAATATATTTATGAATGTAAACGAAGAAATATTGTTGTGAATGGATGTGATATTAATCATTCAAAGGCTTTCTATACGATTGAACAGAATTCAATTCGTATGCCGCTACAAGTTTTAAAAGGTGTAGGGAAAACAATTTATCCAACGATTTTAGAACATGCACCATATATAGATTTATTTGATTTTCTTGCCAAGGCAAGTATGTATAAGATCAATGAATCTACGATTCGAATTTTAATTGATGGCGGAGCATTGGATTGTTTTGGATATAATCGTGCAACTCTTAATGAGAACTTAAGAAAACTGATTGATTATGTAAATATTGTGCGAATTGAAGATCCGAACAATTTACGTTTCGATTTTAGTATTGTCTCTCGTCCAGGCATTCAAAGAATCAAAGAGAATCCAATACAAAAAGCCCAAAAAGAGCAATATGTATACGGTTTCTATGTGAGTGAACATCCTGTGCAGTCTTTACGTATGCATAACTATCCAAATTGTATACCATTGTTAAATGCAGTAAATAAAGATGGATATATGAATATTTTAGTGCGTATTGCGTCTTTTAGAACGCATAAGACAAAGAAAGGCGATTGGATGTGCTTTATGAGTGTCGAGGATGAAGCTGGTAAAATGGATGCGGTTATGATGCCTCGTTTGTATGAACAACAAAAAGAAAACATTCAAAAAGATCGTATTTGTCTGATTCAAGGAAAGAAGGATCGACCATCATCGATTGTAGTGAATAAAATAGAGTGGATTGAGGTGTAAAAAATGATCACAAAACGAAATGATTTATTGTCTAAAAAAGTGATTCAAGGCTTAAAAAACAGACATATGAATGGATATTATGTGCATTCGAAACAAGAAGCTTTGAATTTGGCATTTGAAATTATGAAGCCGGGCTCAAGTGTCGGCTGGGGAGGCTCAGATACTTTAAATAAGATTGGTATCAAGGAAGAGCTTTATAAAAGAAATTTCAAAGTCATTGATCGAGATCAGGCAAAAGATGCCGAAGAAAAGTACAAGTTGGAAAGAGATTGTTTTTATGCAGACTACTATTTAATGAGTACCAATGCGATGACAGAAGATGGAATTTTAGTCAATATGGATGGGCATTGTAATCGTGTGTCATGTTTATGTTTTGGGCCTAGACATGTCATAATGATCGTAGGTATGAATAAGGTGACAAAAGATTTAGACAGTGCAATTTCTAGATTAAGAAATGTGGCTGCACCCATTAATAATCAACGTTTTAGTGGAAACAGACCTTGTCAATTAACAGGTAGTTGTGCAAATTGTTTAGCCCAAGGCTGCATTTGCGACCAATTGGTTATCACAAGAAACAGTATGGAACCTGATCGTATTCATGTCATTTTAGTGGATGAAGTATTAGGATATTAGAATGAAATGGCTAGATAATTTAGCCATTTTTGTATTTTGAAGTACATAAATGAAGATATGTATAATAATGGTGATGAATTCCTTGCATTATTTGTAGTTTCATGTTTTAATCTTTATGCGTAAAAAAATTATCCAGAGTTGAAGTAGAGAGTTAGCTCGTTGACTTCACGCCAACCTGACAATATGTTAAGGTGGTCCTGCTAACAGCGATAAGAAGTATAAAGATTTGTAACATACTTCTTAAAGTATGTTTTTTTTATGGATAAGCAAGAGAAGAGGAGACAAAATGAAAGATTATATTTTTACAAGTGAAAGTGTTACTGAAGGTCATCCAGATAAAATTTGTGACCAAATTGCCGACGCAATCGTAGATGCTGCATTAGCTCAAGACCCATATTCAAATATGGCTGTTGAATGTACAATTAAAGATGATTTTGTATTAATTTATGGTGAATGTAATACAAAGGCAGAATTGGATTATGAAACAATCGCATTGAATGAAATCAAACGTATTGGATATACAGAAGAATATCATGTACATACTGTTGTAAACCAACAAAGTCCTGAAATTCACAATGCGGTAAACCGTGATGAAGTGTGTGCTGGTGACCAAGGTATTATGTTTGGTTATGCATGTGATGAAAATGATGAGTATATGCCATTAACTATCTATTATGCACACCTTTTAGCTCGTCAATTGACAAAAGTACGTCGTGCTCATCCAGATTTATTAAAACCAGATGGAAAAACACAGGTATCTGTAGAATATGAAAATGATGAAATCAAACGTATTGATACAATCGTTGTTTCAACTCAACATTCAAAAGATATTACACAAGAAGAAATTAAAGAATTGATCATGAATGAAGTGATTAAACCTTGCATTGATGAAAAATACTTAGATGAAAACACAAAATACTTCATCAACCCATCTGGAAGCTTCGTTGTAGGTGGATCATGGGGAGATTCAGGAACGACAGGACGTAAAATCGTATGTGATACATATGGTGGGCGTGGACGTATTGGAGGAGGATGCTTCTCTAGTAAAGACCCTACGAAAGTAGACCGTAGTGCTGCTTACTACTCTCGTTATGTAGCTAAAAACATTGTTGCGAATGGTTTAGCTCGTCGTTGTGAAGTTGAAGTTGCGTATGCAATTGGTAAAGCACAACCTGTATCTTTATGTGTAGATACTTTTGGAACAGGTAAATTTGATGATGAAAAATTATTGGAAATTGTTAAGAAAAACTTCAATTTTGAAGTAGGAAACATCATTTCCGAATTGGATTTAAGAAAGCCAGTTTACCACAAAACATCATGCTATGGACACTTTGGTGATCCTCAATTTACTTGGGAAAAGGTTAAAAAATTAGAATATTAATTGTTTAGAACTACAAATCTTGTAGTTCTTTTTTTCACTAAAAAGTGCAAATTAATGGGACGGACTTGTTAATAATGGCAAATTTAAACAAATTAATATGTTAAATTGTGGGAAATACGGGTATTCTTTTGACACTTACGAGAAAATAGTGTAGCCTCTTTAATTGTGTGAGCAATGAGGAGGCCCATAACAATGAAAAAATTAATGCAAGTATTTGCGAGTGTGATGATTGCTACATCTACATTTGGAGGTGTTACAAGTGTTGCAGCAAAAGAAAACACACCAGCTTATAAAATTGAATATCAGAATGCAGATTCAATGCAGTCTGTATTTACAAAAGAATTGCATAAAAAATATGCGAATGTAAAGTTTAAAAAGAAAACAAAAAATGTATCTGTATATGAATCAAAAAACTACAAGGTAAAAGTAAAAGATTTAGATATTGATACGGTTGGTAAACAAACAGTTTCTATTGAAGGGAAAAACAAAAATACAAATGAAAAGCACAGTGCTGAAGTAAGTGTCAAGGTAGAAGATACAACAGCGCCTGTAATTACTTGTGAAGATACAATTACAGTGGAACAAAATGAAGCATTTGATATCAATCGCTATGTTTCATTAAATGAAGAAGGAACTGTGACTTTGACTGAAAATGTAGATACAACAAATACAGGAACTGTTACAACGTCCATTAAAGCGAAAGATAAAGCGGGAAATGTAAGTGAAAAAAATATTACGGTAAATGTAGAAAAGAATTTCTACCAAAGAATTGCCGATGCAGCATTAGCTCAGATTGGTGTATATCAAGACTGTACAATGTTAGTGACAAATTCACTTGCTGCTGTAGGAATTAATTTCCATGGTGCACCAGCAGCTTATTTAAGCCTAGGACCTTTGACAAATAATCCAGTTCCAGGAGATATTTGTGTCTATCAAGGACATGTCGCATTATATATTGGTAATGGTCAAGCTGTTCATGGTGGATGGTATGGAAATCAGACAACAATTTATAGTGTTGAATGTAACCAACCATTTATTGGATATGTTCATGTAAATCGTTAATGAGATGAGAGTGATCTCATCTTTTTCCTGCTTCACTGAAAAATTTTTTTAGGCGTTTTGTACAAAAAAACGACAAAACCCCCATGTAAACCCAATTTACAAAAATGGGGAATTTTGGAAAAAATGAACAAAACCCCCATGATAACCTAATTTTAAAATTCAGGCAAAATTTGTTAAAATGTACAAAACCCACAAAAAAAGTATGAGTTCAATTAGAATTCATACTCTTTTTTTGTTTACAGCAGGACATGAGTTTCACGCATTCTCAGACCGCTGCAGTATGTACAGGAAGTCATTCCACGAATGTGTTTCTCTACCCACATGTTGACGCTGAGTAAATATTTTCGTCCACAATCTTTACATTCCCACCAGACTCTTGCAGTACTTGTTGGCAGAATCTCATCTGGGAAGATGCCTAACAAGGTGTTTTCATTTTCAGCCCACTCATCCTGCACTTCAGGATAAATGTCTAATAAACTGTTAAAACCTGCACGAGCTTTTTTACTAGCACAGGCTGGGCATAAATCATCTGATGCAACTCTATCTCGTACAGAAGCTTTGTACCTATAGCCACAAGTAGGACAAGTCCACCCTGCAAAATACGCACTGGTCGGCAATACATCATCTGGACCCTTTTCATTATCAGGGCTCATTTCTTCTGCAATCTCAGGATATAGTGCTTTTAGCGTGTTGAATCCAGCTAAAGGTCTTTGATTGTTACAATAAGGACATTCAGCAAGGCCATTGACCATATCTTTTACAACTCCAAAGTATTCGCCTCCACAGGTAGGACAAATCCACTCAGCCCCCATCGAAGAGCTTCGCATGAACGTATCTGCTTTACGTTCGTTGTTTGGAGAAAGCAATGCTGCAATATCTGGATCTGTTGTAGCTAAATCGTTGATTCCTTTTTCAACACGTTTATTAGCGCATACAGGACAAGAAGCATCTCCAACACTTCGATCTCGTATTTTAGCGTAATATTCAGTACCACATTTTGAACAAATCCAATATACTTCATATACCTGCCATTCACCAACTTCATTTGCCTTTTTGTCATTTCTAGGCGAAAATTCACTGGCAAGTTGTGGGTTGGTAATCGTTAAATCATTAACTCCTGATTTTAATTTTGTATGGTTGCAATATGGACAGGAATTATCGCCAATTTTACGTTCATTTACAGGATACAAATAATCTTCACCACAAGTAGGGCATGTCCATAATACTTTTTTGCTTGTATCAAAGGCAATCTGACTTGCTGTTGATTTATTATTTACAGAAAATTCTGAAGCAAGTTCTGGATTTAAAGCTTGAAGAGAAGTTTTTTCTGGGTCAACACGTTTACCTTCACAGACAGGACAATGGAAATCATTTTCAACGAGCTCTTGTAATGTGCATTTAAAATGATGACCATTAGAACAGACAAAATGGTAACTATTGTCAAGCGTTGCTAAAACTTGATCAGGTCTTTTTCATTCTTTTCATAATCCCAGAATAAAATTACCGCTGGATAAATCGTTGCTAAATCATTACTACCTTTTTTAAGTACAGTTCCACTGCAAATAGGACATTGTCCATTTAATTCGACATGTCGTATAATAGGCCGTACAAATGAATGACCGTTCTTACACTTAAAGTAAACATTTCGGTAAGAAACAACAACTTCACTGGCTTTGTTGCCATTCTTTTCTTCGTCATAATCTTGTGCAAGTACAGGATAAAGATGTTCAAAGTCATTGTATCCTTTCAGTGCTTTTTTATTTTCGCAATAAGGACATCTAAAACCTTGATCATGAATTTTGTAAAATGAAGCCGTGAATTCATGACCTTTTTCACAGATCCAGTTTCTCGGAGTATAATCAGAAACAATAGCATCTTCATAAGGAAGCGTGTTATCTTTGGCATAAAACTTTTCTAATTCAGGATATCGTTCCTTAAATGTCTTATTACCATAACAGGTAGGACATTTGCCATATCCTTGAACTCTTACATAGATAGGAGCTTTCCATTTTGTTCCACAGTCAGGACAACACCAAGTAGCAAGATATTTGGAGTTAGGTGCATATTCATATAGGGTTGATTCATTTGATGAGGCCCACTCTTTGATTAGTTCAGGTGCTTTTGCTCCAGCACTATCTTCACGACGGACTTTAAAACCATTACAATATGGGCATCCTATAGTACCATTTTTTAAAGCACGAATCATGTGCCCAAGTTTTTGTTCATATTCACCGTGCTTTGGACAAATCCATAAAAATTTTGCTTTTACCCCTCGTACTTCGTTTAAAGGTATTGGATTATTTGGAGAATATAAAGGCACTAGTTCCGGATAATCAACATCATATCCATCTTTTCTGCGGACTTTAGCACAGGCAGGACAAGCAGCGATTCCGTTATTACCATTATAGGGATGTGCACGTCCATGAATAGGAGCATCCCATTCAAATCCACATATATGACATTTCCAATGGATTCTTGTTTTTGAGCCTATTCCAAGTTTATTTAAATCAATATCAGGATTCAATTCATCTGATGTATCCAATGCGAGTTGAGGGGAAACTGTTCGGAAGTCATTTACTCCTTTTCTTATAACACCTGAATTATTCATGAAAAGATAATAAAAGAAGATTAGCCTTGTTGATGGATCCAAATCGGCTAATCTTTTTCATTTTGTTTTCGAATGGTTTGAAATGAGTATATAAAAGGATATCAGACATTGCTGATTTTTTAAAATATAGGTTCAAAACGTTAAATCTGCAACACTTTATTCCAGTACTGAGTAAACTGAGTTTTATTTTTGTAGGCACTGCTAAAACTAAGCGTTATCTGTCTTGCGTGTTGTATCACTTTGACTGCTATTTTCTGATATTTCAATCGATATGTGTTCATTCGTATTGTCTGATCTTTTTCTTCTAATATCGTTTGTTGGAATACATGATAAAGATTGTAGGCTAGACTTGAAATCAAAAAATCCATTTCATTTTTTACAAATTCTTTATGGGAAAGGATTCCACCGTTGAAATCATCTTTTAATTCTTTTGTAAAGTTTTCGCTGTTTCCTCTTGCTTCATAAAAGTCCATTGCTTCTTTGGGACTTTTCTCAAAATCATTTGTGATTATGCAATAAACCATAGGTACTAACTGAAGCATTCCGCCTTTTTCTAAGTGAAAGGCTTTGTATACAATTCTTCGCTTTTTTGTCTTGTTTATCTGAATCGTATATTCTCCATAATAAGGTTCTGTATAGTCAAAATCATTCCAGTCTACCTGATTTATGACCATATCCATTACGGATTCTCTAATGTTTTTCTTGAAATTCTTAACTCGTATATAATACGTAATCTGATTGTTTTCCAGATATTTAAACAAATCCCTTCTGTAAAAGGCGCTGTCGCCTCTGAATCTTATATTTCCGGTATTGTTCAATTGTGTAAGTATCTGTTCAAGTTCTTCAATGATTCCATTGGAAGAATAAGCAGATCCAGTTCTCAACAAAGATGAAAGTAAGAGTTTAGAATGGTATTCATTGATTACGAGTGGATGATATCCATTTTCCTGGTAGTGATGAATATAGGCGCTGGCTTCCTGGCTGCCACAAGTTGTAACCATGGTAGAATCTGCGTCAATAATTGGATCATCTATATTTGTATTTACAAAATCACATGCGAGCTGAGTAATGATTTTTTTGAATTCATTGGTTGTATTTAAAGATACACGGTCATAGAA